>JASLCM010000254.1 GCA_030151845.1 Bacteroides sp. | reverse complement strand
ATTAAGATGATGATGCACCATGAAACCTCTGGTTCTGTTCGTAATTATGAACGACACATGGATAAAGCCTATCAATTTATGGTTGATAATGGATACAATTCTGTAAAGAGTGGTTATGTGGGAAATATTATTCCTCGTGGAGAGTACCATTATGGACAATGGATGGTGAATCACTATTTATATGCCGTTAAAAAGGCAGCCGATTATAAGATTATGGTAAATGCTCATGAAGCTGTAAGACCAACAGGGTTGAGCCGTACCTATCCTAACCTAATAGGTAATGAATCGGCTCGTGGTACCGAATATCAGGCTTTTGGAGGCAATAATCCAAATCATACCACTATTTTACCATTTACTCGCCAAATTGGCGGACCTATGGATTATACACCTGGTATCTTTGAGATGGATGTAAGTGTATACAACCCTAATAACAATTCACATGTAAATAGTACATTAGCCAATCAGCTGGCCCTTTACGTAACTATGTATAGCCCTTTGCAAATGGCTGCTGATCTTCCAGAAACCTATGATAAATTTGCCGATGCTTTCCAGTTTATTAAAGATGTTGCAATTGATTGGGACAGATCTATTTACTTAGAAGCAGAACCAGGTGAGTATGTTACAGTTGCTCGTAAGGAGAAAAATGGAAATCGTTGGTTCGTGGGTAGCGTGTGCGGAGAAGCTGGTCATAAGTCTGAAATTAAACTAGACTTCTTAGAACCAGGTAAAAAATACTTAGCAACAATTTATAGTGATGCTAAGGATGCTCATTATAAGACAAACCCACAGGCTTATGAGATTAAAACGGTAAAAGTAACTTCTAAAACAAAGCTAAAACTGCAATCGGCACCAGCAGGTGGATTTGCAATCAGTATTGTTGAGAGATAGTAATATAGAGTAGTAGTGATCCCTCCAGCTCGAAAGAGTTGGAGGGTTATTTTCAAAAATATGATAAGAAAACAGTTTTTACTTTTTATAACCTTATTGTTAACAACATCTCTGTATGCCTTTAAAGTTGATACGGTGCATCCTGAGTTTTGGTGGGCCGGTATGCAGAAAACTGAGCTACAGGTTCTACTACATGGAGAGAATATAGGTGGAGCATCTGTAACACTCTCTTCAAAAGAGGTTAAGATCAATGAAGTGGTTCGTTTAGAGAATGAGAACTACCTTTTACTTTACTTGGATCTGTCTCAAGCTGAGGCTGAAAAGTTTAATATATCTTTGAAACAAAAGGGTAAAACAACAACAATTCCTTATGAATTGAAAAAACGAAAAGAGAATTCGCGCATGCGTGAAGGCTTTTCATCTAAGGATGTTCTTTATCTAATTATGCCCGATCGATTTGCTAATGGAGACTCAAGCAATGATGTGGTTCAAGGAATGAGAGAACTTGAGGTAGACCGTGAAAATCCTAATGGAAGACATGGAGGTGATATTTTAGGAATTAAGAAAAACTTGCCCTATTTGGTTGATTTAGGAGTAACTGCTATCTGGTTAAACCCTGTTCAGGAAAATGATATGAAGAGCGGTTCATATCATGGTTATGCAATAACAGATTATTATCAAGTAGATAGAAGATTTGGTTCTAATGAAGAGTTTATCTCTTTGGTAGAAGAGTCTCATGAAAAGGGTTTAAAGGTGGTTATGGATATGATTTTTAACCACTGTGGCAGTGAACATCTTTTTTTTGTAGATAAACCAGCACATAACTGGTTTAATTTGCAAGACAACTTTAAACAAACTTCCTACAAAACTCAACCTCAATATGATCCATATACCTCAACGATCGACTTCGAAGAGGCTGTAGATGGTTGGTTTGTTAAATCTATGCCCGATTTAAATCATAAAAACAGACATGTAGCTCGCTACCTCATTCAAAATAGTATTTGGTGGATAGAGCATACTGGTATAGATGGTATCCGACAAGATACTCATCCTTATGCCGATTTTGATATGATGTCGGAGTGGTGTAAAGAGATTACCGATGAATATCCTGATTTTACCATTGTGGGTGAAACTTGGCTAGGTAATAATGTTGGTATCTCGTTTTGGCAAAAGAACAGTCTGTTGGCCTATCCAAAGAACTCTTACCTTCGTTCTGTTATGGATTTTCCTTTAATGAATGCAATGAATGAAGTTTTTGGAGAGAAGTATGGGAAAGAGGATAGAGATTTTTTTGAACTTTACGACTACCTGTCTCAAGATATTGTTTACCCTAGTCCGATGGATCTTTTGGTATTTTTAGATAATCACGATACGTCACGTTTTTACAAAACAAAAGAGGAGACTCAAGACTTAAATAGGTACAAGCAAGCTTTAGCTTTTCTTTTAACAACAAGGGGTATACCTCAACTATACTATGGCTTTGAAGTGCTGATGACAGGAGATAAAGCTCAAGGAGATGGGTTGTTACGCTGTGATTTTATGGGAGGCTGGAAGGAAGATGCCAGAGATGTTACTCAAGAAATTGGACGAACAAAGGAAGAAAATGAAGCCTTTAATTATGCACGTAAACTGTTGAACTGGAGAAAAGGGAATGATATTATAGCCAAGGGAAGCTTAAAACATTTTGCTCCATATAACAATGTCTATGTTTATGTTCGAGAATATAAAGGAAAGCAGATTTTGGTAGCCTTAAATGGTGGGTTGACTTCTAAAGAGATACCGATAAATCGGTACAAAGAGATTAACTTTTCACTGCAAGCAAAAGAGGTAATCAGTGATAGGTTAGTATCTATTGAAGATAAGTTAACGGTACCAGCAAAAGGAGCCTTAATTCTGGAATTGTAAAAAAGTCTTTGTATGAACTTACTTTGTTGTTCTCATAGTTCTCTCTCTTTAATGGTTCATTTGTTGGGGTTTTGACTCGTTATTGAGTTGATTCGATGAAGTAAGTTAAGCTCTACAGTTTTAAAACTGTAGAGCTTTTTTTATCACGAAGAGAGTCATCAAGAACTTTGCTTTGTGTATATTTGTTAGTAATAAACCTAAAAACTTATGCCTTATGAATAATTTTAGATTTCAAAATCCTGTTAAACTGCTTTTTGGTAAAGGTAGTATCTCTTTGTTGGGAGAGGAGATCTCAAACAAAAAACGAATACTCCTTACTTTTGGAGGAGGTAGTGTTAAGAGCAATGGTGTCTATAACCAGGTTAAAGAGGCTTTGAAGCAGCATCAGGTGGTTGAGTTTTGGGGAATAGAGTCTAACCCCAAGGTGGAGACTTTACGTAAGGCTATCGAGCTTGGGAAGAGAGAGGGAGTCGACTTTCTTTTGGCTGTTGGTGGAGGTTCTGTCATAGATGGAACCAAGCTTATTGCAGCTGGCCTTTGTTATGAGGGGGATGCCTGGGATTTAGTCCTAAAGGGAGAGCCTGTTCATACTACAGTTCCAATGGGAACAGTATTAACTCTACCTGCAACAGGTTCGGAGATGAACAATGGAGCAGTTATCTCTTGCGAAAAAACAAAAGAAAAATTCTCTTTTTATGCAAACTTTCCTGTTTTTTCAGTGTTAGACCCTGAGGTAACTTTCTCTTTACCTAAATATCAAGTAGCTTGTGGTATAGCAGATACATTTGTACATGTTATGGAGCAGTATATGACAACACCTGGTCAATCGCGTATCATGGACCGTTGGGCTGAGGGAATATTGCAAACATTAATAGAGATTGCTCCACGAATTGCTAAAAATCAGAAAGATTATGACCTGATGGCCGATTTTATGTTAGCTGCAACTATGGGATTAAATGGTTTTGTATCAATGGGGGTAAAGCAAGACTGGGCTACTCATATGATTGGGCATGAGTTAACGGCACTTCATGGTATTACGCATGGTCAGACTTTGGCTATTGTTCTTCCTGGAACACTTTCTGTTTTGCGAGAGCAGAAAGCAGAAAAACTTCTTCAATATGGAGAGCGAGTTTGGAACATAACAACAGGAACAGAAGAGGAGCGTATTGAGCAAGCAATTCTGGCTACAGAAAGTTTTTTCCGCTCTCTAGGGTTGCATACCCGACTCTCTCAAGAGGGAGTGGGAATGAAGACAATTGAGGAGATAGCTAAAAGATTTAAGCAGCGAAAAGTTGCTTATGGTGAAAACAATAATGTAACAGGAGATGTTGCTAAAGAAATATTAATAAGCAGACTATAATTATGAATAAAATGAGTTACTCGTTTGTACGTGCTATTTGTGCTCTAGTTATTGGACTAGTATTGGTCTTGTGGCCTGGAGCTGCAATAAACTATTTGGTAATAACGATAGGTGTTCTTTTTTTAATCCCAGGGCTATTTTCTTTTATTGGCTATTTTGCACAAAAAGGGAGAAGTGAGTTTGAACAGCGATTTCCTATAGAGAGTATAGGTAGTGTTCTCTTAGGTCTGTGGCTGTTAATAATGCCTCAGTTTTTTGCAAACTTCCTTACTTATGTATTAGGATTTGTTCTTATCATGGGAGGAGTACAACAGTTGGCCTCATTAGTCTCTGCAAGAAAATGGATAAGAGTTCCTCTAGGATTTTATATTGTTCCAACCTTAGTTCTGCTTGCTGGACTATTTACTGTTTTTAATCCTCAAGAATTTCAAGAAACGATATTTATACTTATTGGTATAACAGGAATTGTTTATGCTTTAACTGAACTTTTCCATTGGTTTATGTTTACTCGGAAAAAACCAGTTGATCAAACTAAGTATGAAATGGCCGATGAGGTTGAGGATATTGATGCCTTAGAGTAAGGTTTTATTTCTAATCTAAGAATCCCTAGACTATGTTTAGGGATTTTTTTTACATCGATTTGTTTAACTAAGAGTTTGGCTTTACCTTTAGAGTCGTTTAAAAAAAATAGCATGAAAAAATACATTGGTTTACTTCTGTTGTTAATTAGTCTCTCTTTGCATGGAGAGGTTGTTCGTGATTATTATACAGTAAAGGGAAGGGTAACTGTAAAAGGCAAAGGTGTTGCAGGTGTTCGTGTAACCGATGGAGTTAGTATTGTTCTTACCAATAAAAAGGGAGAATATAAACTACCAACACATGGTGAGAGAGAGTTTATTTATATCACCCAACCAACAGGATATCGTGTACCCATTATTCAGGGAGCACCTAGCTTCTATCAACTGAACAAGAGGGGAGAACGGGTAGATTTTTCCCTAGAGTTAGATGGAGATCAAACAAAACACGGATTTGTTGTTTGGGCGGATCCACAAATGAAAGATGAAAAGGACCTACAACTGTTCAAAGAGATGGTTTTAAAATTCAAGCTTCAACTTAACGAAAAGTCTAGTGGTCTCTCTTTTCACGGTTTAAGTTGTGGAGATCAGGTATTTAATACTTTATCGTTTTATACCGATTATAAAAAAGAGTTGGAGGGTTTAGGAATTCCTTTTTACCAAACGATAGGAAATCATGATTTAAACTTTACAGAACGAACAAACGAAGTTGCCTTTAATACTTATACTGAAGCATTTGGTCCTCGTTATTTCTCTTTTGATGTGGGGGAGGTACACTACGTGGTTTTAAACAATGTTTTTTACTACGGATACAAGCACCAGTATATAGGTTACCTAAATGAAGAACAATTAGGATGGCTGGAAAAAGACTTATCTTTTGTACCTCATGGAAAAACGGTCGTTATCACTTTTCATATTCCTGCAATCTATGGACATACTGGTTATGCTCCGAAGCAAGATGCATTAATGAAAAACTCATTGATTAATAATAAAGCTCTTTTTAAAATTGTAGAACCCTATAATACCCATATTTTAACAGGACATAGCCATACGCAGTGGAACACTCGAGAGAGTGAACAGCTAATGGAGCATGTTCATGGTAGTATTGGTGGTGGCTTTTGGGAGAATGAGTTGTGTTTGGATGGGAATCCACAAGGAGCAACGTGGTATTTTGTAGAGGGTGATTCGATTTCATGGTATTTTCAAGGTTTAGAAAGTCCTCGTGACTTTCAGTTCAGGGTTTATCCTTTAGGATACGACGATAAAAATCCAGATTTTATAGTAGTAAATGTATTTAATTATGATACGAAATGGAAAGTGCAGTGGTATGAGGATGGACAACGTATAGACTCTCTAGAGAAGTTCTGGGGCACCGATCCTTATGCAAGGCGAGTATATCATAAAGAGATGAGTGAGCGATATCCGTGGCTCTCTGCTTGGCCTACAGGGCATCTATTTAGATTCAAACCTCATAATCCATCTGCTAAAATAGAGGTAAAAGTAACAGATTCCTTTGGAAATGAATTTGTACAGAAAGTACAGTAAAATAATTTATTAAAGTTTTATGGAAAAATATTTAACACAGCTCATCCTAACAGTTGTAACGCTGGCTTTAACTGCACTGTTGCGAGTTATTATGGTGAAACTAATTCATCGGTATGCTAGGGTTAGTGTACATATACAAAGTCGGGTTAACCACATCATTAAAATATGTGTTATTTTATTAAACATAACTTGTTTAGCTGTGCTTATAACAGTTTGGGGAGTTCAACCTGAAAATATTTTTTTAGCACTCTCCTCTATTTTTGCTGTTATTGGAGTTGCTTTTTTTGCACAATGGTCTATCTTAAGCAATATAACTGCTGGTTTAATTGTATTCTTTAACTCGCCTTTTAAACAGGGAGATATGATTCGTATAATTGATGGTGATAACTCTGTTGAGGCAAAAATTGTTGAAATACATACCTTTTATACCCATCTAAAATCTGCCGAAGATAAGCTGTATGTTTATCCAAACTCTCTTTTACTTCAAAGGGGAATCGTCTTATTAAAAGAAGAGAAGAAGGAGTAAAAGACCAATTTTAGAACAAATGAAAAAAGGGAGGAATTAATTCCTCCCTTTTTTCATTTACATGTGGCTACGTAATATAATTATGACTAACTAATTAAAATACAGTAGCAAAGATAAGTGTATGAGTGGTGATGTTCAATCGCGTGAACTGGGTATTCTTAAACTATAGAGTAGCTAGTAGTAGGTAGTTGTTATTAAAATATATTAATAATGCATGGTTATATAATTATTTTTTAACAATATATTGCTTTTTAAGGTTTATTGTATGGATTTATTGTATTATTTTAATAGATTTAGCACTTGTTGTAGACCTTTAAATAAAATACATGAAAACAAAAAGAAATCTTAAATTCAATTTAGCTAGACTAACCTGGTCAAAGCTTAGGTATGGTGCCTTGGCGTGTACTCTGATTTGTGGAATCGCTCCATCTCATGGTGCCATATCCACTAAAAATGATGTAGCCATTGTACAGAAAGTAACCCAAAGTACTATTCAAGTAAAAGGGAAGATAGTTGACAGTTCTGGTGAGCCTATTATTGGAGCGGCTATATCTATTCCAGGTACAGCTTCGGGTACAGTAACCGACTTGGATGGTAACTTTATTCTTAATGCAGCTCCAAATGCGAAACTAGAGATCTCTTATGTAGGATATAAGAATCAGACACTTGTGGCAACCTCTAAATTTTTAAATATAGTACTAGAGGAGGATAACGAGGTGCTTGATGAAGTAGTTGTTGTGGGATATGGTGTGCAGAAGAAAGCCAATCTTACTGGATCTGTTGCAACAGTAAACTACAACCAAGAACTTGAAAATAGACCTATCACTGATGCCTCTCAAGCTTTATCTGGAAAGGTGTCTGGAGTTTGGGTGAGTCAAAATAGCGGCTCACCAGGTTCGGATGGTGCTACACTACGAGTTCGTGGATATGGAACATTAAATAACTCAGACCCTCTTGTTCTTATTGATGGTGTAGAGGGACGTTTAGCAGAGGTTAACCCCAATGATATTGGTTCTATTACTGTTTTAAAAGATGCAGCATCAGCTGCTATATATGGTTCTAGAGCAGCAAATGGAGTTGTTCTGATCGAAACTAAGAAGGGTTCTGGTGAAAAAATAGCTGTAAACTACAATGGGTATATAGGGGTGCAGGACTTAGATATGAAGTATGATATAGTTTCAAACAGTGCTGAGTATATGACCTTGTGGAACAGTGCCATGACAAACTCAGGAAGCGACCCTCTATTTCCACAAAATGTAATCGACAAATTTAAAGAGGGCGGAGACCCTTATCGTTATCCAAATACAAACTATTTTAACGAAGTGTTTAGAACTTCACTGTTAACTCAACATAACTTATCTGTAACTGCGGGAGGTAAAAGGTCGAGTAATTACCTATCGGTTTCTTATATGAAAAACGATGGTATTATGAGAAATACCGATTCTGAAAGATTTAGTTTGAATTTAAACAATGAGACAAAAGTTACTGATTGGCTCAAAATGGGAGCTCGAGTAAGATTGATGAGAAAGATAACAACTCAGCCATACAATGGGATTGGTCGTGTTATTTATATGATGGCAAATGGGCACCCTTTCTCTTCTCCTTACTTGGAAGATGGTAAAACCTATGGAGGAACACAGGCTTTATACTTAGATGGAGATAAAGCAGGTCAACCCATAGTAGACACTCGTAATCCTTTTCCAGATCTTTATAATGGTCAACAGAAATACACGAATAATTTTGCAAAAGGAAATGTATTTGCTACGATCGATTTTATGGAGGGGTTATCTTTGACAGCACAGTATAGCGGTCAGTATAACTTAAATAATAAAAACGAGTACAATGAACTTGCTTTTACTTATACGGGAATTAATGGTGAAAATAAGACTAAACCTCTTGATTATCCCTCTACCCTTTATATAAGAGAACGTTTTACAGATGAATATTATTCAACCTTCTTTACAAATTTAAACTTTAATCGAATTTTTAAAGAGATTCATGATGTTAGTGCGGTTGTAGGTATGCAACAAGAATCGTTAGACTATAAATTTTCTGAAGCAGAAAAAACAGACCCAGCAAAGGGAGATTTGCATCAGATAGATTCGGGAACATTGAACCCACAAGCAAAAGGAAATAGATATCGTTGGAGAATGCTATCTTATTTTGGGCGTGTGAATTATGCATTAATGGGTAAATACCTGGCAGAAGTAAACTTAAGAGCTGATGGTTCTTCACGTTTTGCCAAAGGTAATCGTTGGGGATATTTTCCTTCTTTATCAGCTGCATGGCGTTTGAGTGAAGAGAGTTTTATGAAGGAGGTTTCGTTTTTAGATAACTTTAAAATCAGGGCTTCCTGGGGACAATTAGGAAATCAAAACATAGGTAATTCTAGTAACAGTGACTATTTTCCCTACTTAACAACCTTAACCCAAGATTATGCTAACACCTCTTATAACTTTGGAAATACATTGGCACCAGGTGTTGCTCAATTGGAGTTAGTCGATAAAGATATAACCTGGGAAACAACAACTACTACAGATATAGGTTTTGACTTAGGTTTGTTAAACAACCGATTAAATATTGAGTTTGACTATTTTAATCGTAAGACGAAGGATATTATCGTACAACTTCCTATTCCTTTGATTATGGGAAATATGAAAGCTCCTTTTGAAAATATTGGTCAGATGAGTAATAAAGGGGTAGAGCTTGGAATTAATTGGTCAGATCGTATCCCTTCGGCAGACTTCTCTTACAGTATAGGGGCAAATATAACTTATTTAAAAAATAAGGTATTGAAGTTTAGAGAGGACTCTCCCGACCAACTTTATTTAATTAGAGAGGGGTATTCTTATAAAACGCTTTATGGTTTTAATGCAATAGGCGTTTACCAAACCGATGAAGAGGCTAGTGAGCATATGCATAGTAACTCATATAAACCCATTGCTGGTGATTTAAAATATGAAGATATAAACGGTGATGGTAAACTAGACTACCAAGATAAAATGGAAATCGGTAATACTATTCCTAAGTGGACTTATGGTATTAACGGAAATCTAACTTGGAAAAATTTTGATTTAAACTTCTTGTTTACGGGTATTGCTGGAGTCAAAGGCTATTTTCAAAACGCATGGACAGAGCCTTTAGGTATTTCTGGGGGGACAATAACAAAACGTTGGAGGAATGCGTGGACTAAAGAGAACCCTTCAACAGAACTACCCATGATTCGTGTTAATGATACCTGGAATCGACAGGAATCTTCATTTTGGGCTTGTAACCTCTCTTGGTTTAAGCTTAAAAATATACAGTTAGGATATTCTGTACCTTCTTCTTTTGCTAAAAAGATGATGTTAGAGAAATTTTATATCTATGTCAATGCAACTGATTTGTTTACATTGGCTAGTTCCAAGTATGAAGGTTTTAATCCGGAGCGTAACACTTTTGATTCTGGATATAATCATTATCCAACTCCGAGAGTATTTTCTTTTGGGTTAAATGTTACATTTTAAATAGAATAACTATGAATAAAAATATATTACTTTTTATAATAATTTTCAGCTTTACCTTTGTGTCTTGTGAAAGCTTTTTAAACATCTCACCAGACGATAGAATAACTGATGATAACTTTTGGAGTGAGGCTAAGGATGCTGATATGGCATTAAATGGGGTTTATAAAGTATTGGCTCATCGTTCTGTCTATGGATACGGCGGAGGTATGGACGCTTGTACTCCGAATGCTTACCAATGGGCGCACTGGGAAGGGAAGCAGATGCAAATAGGAAATGGTTCAGTCTTTTCTGGTACAGGTGGACTCGTTGATGAGCGTTGGAAGTTTTGTTATACAGGAATAAACCGAGCCAACTACTTCTTAGAAAATATAGAGAGGGTAACTTCTTTGATTGGTGAAGAGAAGAAAGAAAGAATGGTAGGTGAGGCGCTTTTCTTACGTGGAGTTTACCTTGATTTACTTGTTCGTTCGTATGGGGGTGTCCCTATTCTACTGAAATCAATAGATGTTAAAGAGGCTAGAAATATAGAGAGAAATTCTGTAGAGGAGTGCTGGGCTCAAGTACACAAAGACTATGATGAGGCCATTAAAAGGCTTCCTAAACAAGAGGCTGAACTTGGTCGTGCTTCGCTTGGTGCTGCGCTGGGTATGAAGATGAAAGCCTATCTTTATGTATCAGATTGGAACAATGTTTTAAAGTACTGTGAAGAGATCGATAAGCTAGATCGTTATAAGCTATTTCCTTCCTATCAAGGGTTATTTCAATTTGAAAATGAAGGAAATTCTGAAAGTATTTTTGTTGTAGGTTTTATGGATGGTGCTTTTTCTCAAGGAAGTGTGTTCGATAGGTATTGGCAGCCACAAAACTTAAAATATAATATTGATGGTTCAAACTCAGTAGCTCCAACTCAATTACTGGTTGATGAGTATGAAACGATTGATGGATCACCTATCGACCCAAATGATCCATATAAAAACAGAGATCCTCGACTTGATTTTACAGTTTTACGCCCTGGAGCTTATTTTCAGGGACAACTTTATCCTAAAGAGATAAAAAATCATACAGGACAAAAGGTGGGTTTTGCTATTCGTAAGTATACAATTGAGACCATGCAGGTTGTTGGTAATCAGTCGCCACTGGATTTTATGATTTTAAGATATGGCGATGTTCTATTAAGTAAAGCTGAAGCGTTGATTGAACTTAATAAAAACTTGGATCAAGCCACTGAGCTGATTAATAAGATCCGTACAGGTCGTGATGACGTAAAGCTAGTACCTATTAAAACTGGTTTGGGACAGGATGATTTACGTAAGGTTTTGCGTAAAGAGCGGAGAATAGAGTTAGCGTTGGAAGGGCAGTTTTGGGATGATATTAAGCGATGGAAGGCTGGGAAGGACTATTACCCATGTACTGTAATTGGAGGACTAGGTGAGAAAATTGATGTGAAATTTCCAGATGGTTATGATCTAGATAAAGATAATCTTTTACCTATTCCAGACTCAGAGATGAGTATGAATAAAGCACTGAAACAAAATCCAAAATACTAACGACTTTTGAGAAAGATGAGTTAAGTTGATGAGATGATGTTGTTCTTTATAAAGAACAACATCATCTCTCTTTGTATTATTTTGTTTGTATTTGTAAATACAAGTTAAATGAGCTTTTAATTCTCTTTCTAGTAATAAAAAGTGTTTAGTTTTATATAGATTTGTACATTGAGCAAGTCTAAATAGAGATATTTTTTATTTTAAACGCACATATATTTTAATTTTTCTGAACTATGGGAACTAACAGAAGAGATTTTTTAAAAACTCTTGGGTCCATGGCTGCTTTTACTATTGTACCACGTAGCGTACTAGGAAAAGGGTATATAGCACCAAGTGACCAATTAACCAAAGGTATTATCGGAACTGGAGGTATGGGTAGAGGACACGTTAATTATGCAGGTACACGATTGGTAGCTGTTTGTGATGTGGACAAAAAACACCTTGAGTTGGGTAAAAACCTTGTAGAAGACAAGATTGCTGCTTATCATGACTTCCGTGATCTTATTTTAGATAAGAATGTGGATATCGTGCATATAGCAACACCACCACACTGGCATGGAATTATGGCTGTAGAGGCAGCTAATGCTGGTAAAGATATTTGGTGTGAAAAACCAATGACCCGTACAATTGGCGAAGGTAAGCGTGTAATGGAAGCGGTAAAGCAAAATGGAAATATTTTCCGTTTAAATACTTGGTTCCGTTTTAGAGCACCTTTCTATGGCTTAGGTACAACTGTTAAGCCTTTAAAAAAGCTTGTACAAAGTGGTATGCTAGGTTGGCCTCTAAAGGTTACTATTGGTAAACATACTGGATTTAACTGGAAATTCTTCTGGGTAGGTAAGGAAAATCTTGAACCACAGCCTATTCCAAAAGAACTTGACTATGATATGTGGTTAGGTCCAGCACCATACAAACCTTACAACGCACATCGTGTTCACCAAACTTTCCGTGGATACTGGGACTATGATGGAGGTGGTTTGGGAGATATGGGACAACACTATATTGACCCTGTTCAATATATTTTGGATAAGGATCACACTAGCCCAGTAAAAGTTGAAGTAGATGCTCCACAGCAGCACCCTGATGCGATTGGTACTTGGAGGTCTATTACCTTTACTTATGAGGATGGATGTCAGATAGTACTTTGGGGAGAAGATTATGGAGATCCTAATACTCCTTATATTGCAGGTCCAAAAGGAAATGTATATAAAAACTTCCAATGCGATATTCCAGACTGGAAGAGAAAATTGGCTGAGTTCCCAGAACCAGCAGACCAGGCTACAGACTTTATTGATTGTATTCGTACCCGTCAACCTTTTGCTCTTAATGAGGAAAATGGATTTAGGTCTTGTACTGTTGTAAACATGGCTCTTGTAGCTTTACGTTTAAATAGAACACTACATTTTGATCCAGTCAACTTGAAATTTATTAACGATGAGGCTGCTAATCGTTTACTTGATCAGCCAATGCGTTCTCCATGGAGTATTTAATCTAAGTAAGACATTTTAATCACATGAAAAATAGAATTCTTTTTATCGGTTTGTTTTTGCTATGTGCTGCATTTGGTATGGCACAAGCGCCAGCAAATCGTACAACAAAAACGATTGTTACTGATGCAATAGGACAATTGCCAGCTAACACCCCGAAAAATTATAATAAAATAATTGAGGAGCTTGTTTCAACAGGAG
>JASLCM010000242.1 GCA_030151845.1 Bacteroides sp. | reverse complement strand
TCAATACTTTATAAGAAATATCAGTTGGGTAGGAAATACATTATATCCTTCTGAGCAATTGGATATGATTTTAGGAATGGAGCCGGGTGATGTATACAACCAAAAGCTTCTTACCGAACGTTTAATGACCGATGATGATGCGATTGGTAACTTGTATTATAACAACGGTTATCTGTTCTACACATTAGATCCCGTGGAGGTTAATATTGTAGGCGACTCTGTAGACTTAGAGATGAGAATATCTGAGGGACGACAAGCTACAATCAATAAAATTAAAATTAACGGGAATGATCGTCTTTATGAAAATGTAGTTCGACGTGAGCTACGTACTCGCCCTGGTGAGTTATTTAGTAAGGACGATTTAATGCGTTCCATGCGTGAAATTCAACAGATGGGACATTTTGACCCTGAGAACATTAAGCCTGATATTCAGCCAGATCCTATTAATGGAACCGTGGATATAGCCTATAACCTAGAGTCGAAAGCTAATGACCAAGTAGAGTTTTCTGCAGGTTGGGGACAAACAGGTATTATTGGTAAGTTAAGTCTGAAGTTCACCAACTTCTCTATGGCTAACTTGTTGCATCCGGGTAAGAATTACCGAGGAATATTGCCACAAGGAGATGGGCAAACGTTAACAATTAGTGGACAAACGAATGCGAATTACTACCAGTCGTATAGTGTCTCTTTCTTTGACCCCTGGTTTGGAGGAAAACGTCCAAACTCATTCTCTGTTTCTGCTTTCTATTCTGTTCAGACCGATATAAGTAGCAGATATTACAACCAGGCTTACATGAATAATATGTACAACAGTATGTATTATGGAGGCTATGGTGGTTATGGTGGATACGGAGGTTATGGTGGATATAACAACATGGATAGCTTCTATGACCCCGATAAGTACATTCGTATGTTTGGACTATCTATTGGTTGGGGGAAAAGATTGAAATGGCCTGATGACTATTTTACACTTTCTGCTGAATTAGCTTTTCAGCGTTACATGTTGAAAGAGTGGAGATACTTTCCTGTGACCGATGGCAATTGTAACAACATTAGCTTAAACATAACTTTAGGAAGAAGTTCTATTGATAACCCTATTTATCCTAGATTTGGTTCAGAGTTCTCTCTATCTGCACAAATAACTCCTCCTTTCTCTTTATTTGATGGTAAAGATTATAAATCATATGATACCAGCAACCAGGAGGATATGAATAAAATGCACAACTGGATAGAGTATCACAAATGGAAGTTCAAATCCAAAATATATATTCCTTTATTGGATCCAATGCTTGTAAAAAAGACTCCTGTTTTAATGAGTCGTGTTGAGTTTGGATTGTTAGGACACTACAATAAAAATAAAAAATCTCCTTTTGAAACCTTTGATGTTGGGGGAGATGGTATGACTGGATACTCAGGTTATGCAACGGAGACGATTGCTTTGAGAGGGTATGAGAATGGTTCTCTTACTCCATGGGGACGTGAAGGGTATGCATATACTCGTTTAGCTTTAGAGCTAAGATATCCGTTGATGTTAGAGCCTAGCTCTTCTATCTATATGTTAACTTTTGTTGAGGCTGGTAATGCTTGGCAAGACACAAAACGTTTTAACCCTTTTGATTTGAAACGTTCTGCAGGTGTTGGTGTGCGTATCTTCTTACCAATGATTGGTATGATGGGGATAGACTGGGCATATGGATTTGATAAAGTCTTTAGGAGTAGTTCTTATGGTGGTAGTCAGTTCCACTTTATACTTGGTCAAGAGTTTTAATTTAAAACAGGATGATTATGAAAAGATTAGTAGTATTAACGACACTTCTTATAGGTATTACAGTTGCTTCTTATGCACAACGTGTTGCTCTGATTGATATGGAGTACATACTGTCTAATATTCCTGCTTATGTTCAAGGAGAAAAAGAGTTGGAACAGCGTGCCCAGCAGTGGCAAACTGTGATAGAGAAAAAGGCAAAAGAGGCCCAGCAGATGTATGCCTCTTACCAGAAGGAGGCGAGTAGACTCTCTGATCAACAACGTGCACAGCGTGAGCAGGCGATTGTTGAAAAAGAGAAAGAGATGAATGAATTGAGGCGTAACTATTTTGGACCTGAAGGAGAATTGGCTAAATTTAGGTCAGGTTATATGGAGCCTCTTCAAGATAGAATTTATGAAGCGGTTAAAAGCTTGTCTGAACAAAATGGTTTAGATATGGTTATTGATCGTGCAAGTGCTATGAGTATTATTTATGCGACTCCAGCTTTGGATATTAGCAATGATGTTTTATCTAAGCTAGGATTTTCAAATTAATTTTATACATTTGCAAGTAACCTACTTATGAATAATAATTTAAAGAAAACGAATAAAATTATGTTTAAAAAAATTGCACTATTAATTTTGCTAGCTCTGCCGATGGGAATTTCGGCCCAAGCATTGAAGTTTGGACACATGAACTCTCAGGAGGTGATTGTAGCAATGCCAGAATTTTCTAAAGCTGAGGCAGAAATGGAAGCTTTACAGAAAAAATATGGTGAAGAGATGCAGAGAACTCAAGAGGAGTTTAATAAGAAAGTTCAAGAGTTTCAAAAAGCTCTAGCAGAAGAATCTCTTCCTCAAAATATTGCTGAGAGAAGACAAAAAGAGTTGCAAGATATGGCTCAAAGACAAGAGCAATTCCAACAAGATGCTATGCAGTCTATGCAAAAAGCTCAAGGCGACTTACTAGCTCCAATCTATAAGAAATTAGATGACGCTATTCAGGCAGTAGGTCAGGCAGAAGGATTAACTTATATTTTTGATTTAGTTCGTACGCCAATTCCTTACATTAATCAATCTCAAAGTAAGGATGTTACCAGTCTGGTTAAAGCTAAATTAGGAATTTAGTTAGTTTAATAAAAAAGATTTAAAGGAGTTTACTGGATAACAGCAAACTCCTTTTTTAAATTACAATATGTTGAAAGAAGTGCTCCCCAAGGAAGAGGCACCCATAGGCATTTTTGATTCAGGCTATGGTGGGCTAACAGTTTATCAAGAGATACAGAAAGCATTACCTCAGTATGATTATATCTACTTAGGTGATAATGCTCGGGCACCTTATGGTACTCGCTCTTTTAATTTAGTCTACGAGTTTACAAGAGATGCTGTGCTGAAGTTATTTAGCAAAGGGTGTCACTTGGTTATCTTGGCTTGTAATACAGCTTCAGCAAAAGCCTTGCGCTCTATTCAACAGAATGATCTTCCTCAAATAGATCCTAATAGGCGAGTATTAGGAGTAATTCGTCCAACGGCAGAGAATATCTCTCGCTTTACTCATACAAATCATGTAGGGGTTTTAGCTACTGAAGGAACCATTCAATCGAGATCTTATGAGCTTGAAATAGGAAAGGAGAATCCTAAGATAAAGGTCTCTGGTGAAGCTTGCCCAATGTGGGTGCCTCTTGTTGAGAATAAAGAATCCGATGGTCCTGGTGCAGATTATTTTGTGAAAAAATATATAAGCTCCTTACTTACTAAAGATCCTGCAATTGATGCAATTATTTTAGGGTGTACACATTACCCTTTGCTGGAGGCAAAAATAAGAAGATATACTCCATCTTCTATTCAGTTAATAAGTCAAGGGGAGTTAGTAGCTGAGAGCCTCAAGGATTATTTAGAGCGGCATCCAGAAATGGAGGTACGTTGTAGGAAAGGGGGAAATACTCTGTTTTACACTACTGAGGCACCTGAACGCTTTGATGATATTGCTTCTCATATATTGAGGAAAAAAATAAGTTCTAAAAAGCTAAAGTTATAGCAGACTTGAATAAATAATCTTATCTTGCTTCAAAACTAAAGCTATGAAAGATAAACTGCTTTGTATTTATAGAGGAACATCTACCCAAGTAGAGATGGTTAAAAATTTTTTAGAAGAGGAGGGTATTCCTGTTTTAGCGAAAGATTTAACACTAAACCAAGTTGCTCCTTTTCTTGCAGATGAGGCCTCTTTGTGGGTTACTGAGGAAAATGAAGAGAGAGCAAATCAATTACTAAGCGAGATTTGATTTAAAAATTCAGATAAAAATGGTATCTTCGTCCCTATAGATTAAAAACAACAAAAATGCGTATAGATATCCTGTTAGATAGCACATTCATGTTTATGCCCTTTGGGGCTAAGGATATGTTTATGCCTAAAAGGGCATGTAAAAAATAGGTGATTTTATCTCATTCTTTTCATAGAAAGAATGTTAGTTGTATTTTTTAATCTTACGCTAGAATGAAAATTCTAAAATTTGGGGGCTCTTCCGTTAGCTCCTTTGAAAACTTCCAACGTGTTAAAAACATTATAGTCTCTACAAGAGAACCTGTGCTGGTAGTAGTCTCTGCTTTACAGGGCGTGACAGATCAGTTGATTGCTATATCTGAAGAGGCTGCCAAAGGCAAAAAAAGTTACAAACTAAACTTATCTAGTTTACTCGATAGGCATTTAGAACTCTTGACAGAAATAAAAAAGAGTATTTTTATTTCTATTGATAGGGAGCAGGAAATTCATCAGCTGCTCGATGAGTTATCTAATATACTTCAGGGTTTATATTTACTTAAAGATCTTTCTACTCGCACTCAAAATACGATATTAAGTTATGGAGAGCGCCTCTCTTCTCTTTTGTTGGCTGCTTTTCTTCCTAAAAGTAGCTGGTGTGACTCTCTGGACTTCATTTTTACGGAGGATAGAGAGGGAAGGGTGTTACTGAATGACACACTTACCACAGAGCATATTAAAAAGCGTTTTGACGGAGTAAAAGGTGGGGTGTTTGTCATTCCAGGGTTTATCAGTTCTGATTACAAAACCAGAGAGATTACCAACCTAGGTAGAGGGGGGTCTGATTATACGGCGGCCTTGCTTGCTGCCTCCTTAAATGCTGAATCTCTAGAGATTTGGACAGATGTAGATGGTTTCATGACAGCAGATCCAAAGGTGATATCGAAGGCTTATACGATAAAGGAGCTTAGTTATACAGAGGCTACAGAGCTTTGTAATTTTGGAGCAAAAATCGTATACCCACCAACTATTTATCCTGTTTATCATAAAAACATACCCATACGAATTAAAAATACCTTTAACCCCTCGCATGAAGGAACGATAATTAAGCGGGTGTGCTCTTTTAGCGAAAAACCTATTAAAGGGATTTCCTCTATTAAAGAGACGAGTCTAATCACTGTGCAAGGATTAGGAATGGTGGGTGTGATAGGTGTAAATAGTAGGATTTTTAGAGCGTTGGCGAAAGGGGGAATTAGCGTCTTTTTAGTGGCTCAGGCTTCTTCTGAAAACAGTACTTCGATAGGGGTTAGAACAGTTGATGCAGAAACCTCTTGCTTTTTGTTGAATGAGGAGTTTCAAAAAGAGATTGAGCTGGGAAGTATGGCTACCATAAAAGCAGTAGGTGGACTTTCTACCGTAGCTATTGTGGGTGAGAATATGAGATCAAGGCCAGGAATAGCAGGAAAGCTTTTTGATACACTAGGTAGAAATGGTATTAATGTTAAAGCTTTTGTGCAAGGTGCTTCAGAAACCAATATCTCTTGTGTTATTGATTCATCTTTGCTTCGTAAAACTTTAAATGTTATTCATGATTCTTTCTTTCTCTCCGAATATCAGGTTTTAAATCTATTTATTTGTGGAATAGGTACGGTTGGATGTAGCTTGATCGAGCAGATTAAATCGCAGCAAGAGCGCTTGAAGGAGGAGAGAGGGCTAAAGTTAAATGTAGTTGGAATTGCTAAAGGAGATCGTGCTATATTTGACAGACATGGGTTGGATTTAGCCTCATATAGAGAGGCAGTTCTTTCTGGAGAGAGTAGCTCTACTTCGTTATTGTTGGAGCATATTCTGTCAATGAATATTTATAATCCTGTTTTTGTAGATTGTACTGCAAGTAGTGAAGTTGCTGGTATTTATGAAGAACTTTTATCTCATAATATTTCTGTAGTAGCAGCAAATAAAATAGCAGCATCTTCATCCTATCGCAACTATGCAAACCTAAAACAGATTGCTAGAAATAGGGGAGTTAAGTTTCTTTTTGAAACGAATGTTGGGGCTGGATTACCTATAATAAATACAATTAACGATCTAATAAATAGTGGTGACAAAATTCTTAAGATAGAAGCAGTGCTATCTGGAACATTAAACTATATTTTCAATGCGTTGAGCGAAAAAGACTCATTTAGTGATGTGGTGAAAAAAGCGCAGGAACTGGGTTATTCAGAACCCGATCCTAGGATAGATTTAAGTGGGGTTGATGTTGTTCGGAAATTGGTGATTTTAGCACGAGAAGCAGGGTATGTTGTAGAGCAAGAAGAGGTTGAGGTATCTCCCTTATTGCCCGCTGATTTTTTTGAGGGTGATTTAAGCCAGTTTTGGGAAACTCTTCCAATGCTTAATGAGAGGTTTGAAAAATACAGAGTTGAAGTTGAAGCCGATGAACAGCGGTTACGTTTTGTTGCAAAATATGAAGAGGGTAAGTTAAGTGTTGGCTTGGTTAGAATACCTAAGGAACATCCATTTTATGCTTTGGAAGGAAGTAATAACATTATTCTTTTAACTACAGATCGGTATAAGGAGTACCCTATGCTTATTCAAGGCTATGGTGCGGGAGCTGGGGTTACAGCTGCTGGTGTATTCGCAGATATAATGAGTATTGCTAATGTTTAACTGGGTAAAAGAAGAGATGTTTCAAAACTTACTTCTCATATCCATGAACTTATGAGCTGAAACTATCACTCTTAAAAGCAATGAAAAGAGCCCTATCAAACACTATATTTGAGTGCAGATAGGGCTCTTTTATATTTTACAACTATGATTAGTAACTTTGCGTAATACTCATTTTAGTCTTGAGACACTTTCTTCTTTATAGTTTTTAAAAACTAGGTACTTTCCATTAGCATAAATAGTAAATAGTGTATCTGTAGCCTCATTTAGGGTGCCTTGCCAAAGTTCATTGAAATCACTTAGTGGATAGAGTAGATTCTTTGCGTGCATATGGGTTGCACCAAAATTAAAGAGAGATATTTGTTGACCTTTAAAGCTCTTAAAAGTTTGATTCCCCTCTGAGGGGATAAATATACCATAGTTGGTGTAACACTTAACTTCTAACTTGCGAGCATAAGTCATTAATAGACTAATATTTCCCAGTGTATGGTCTTCTCTTTTTCCGGTTGCACCTAAGATATGTACTTTTTTAGCACCACTCTTATAAGCATGACGCACAGCTTTGGTTAATCGTTACTTTCCTGCTCTTTAATCTGCTTGAAAATTGTTAAATGGCGCTGTCTATTCTCTGGT
>JASLCM010000176.1 GCA_030151845.1 Bacteroides sp. | reverse complement strand
CCTTTACCAAAGAGGAGCTAATCTCCATTGGAGACACCTATGACGATCGTATAGCTGCCTATATAGAGTTGGGGTATCAACCTGTATTGGCTAAGTTAAAGTTAGAGCATGAACTCACTATGAGCTATACGCTGAAAACCATGGCAGCTGTAATTTGGTCGTACAACTATACCTTTAGCTATTCTGATGCGATTCATGCATTGTTAATGGAGGGAGGATATGCCAATGCCAACTGTGCTGTTGCTGGCGCTATTGCAGGTGTTCGTTATGGGGTAGAGGCTATTCCTACACACTTGGTAAAAGAGCTGGAAAATAACGAGTTCTTAATTGATCAGGCTAAGAAGTTGATAAAACTTATTTTATAGCACTCACAATGAAAAACGTCTGTCCGAAGTGATTCGTGCAGACGTTTTTCGTTTGTGTAAGAGTTATCTTTTTGTCTCTCTTATTCTCTCTTTTATTTTTGCCCAAGCCCGAGTATCAAAGAGACAACTCTCTCTCATGGTTTCATACATCTCTCTAAATCGAACCATAGGAATAACAAAGCTCAGTAAGTTGGGCTCAAACCACGGACGAACAGAGGGATCAAAGAAACCCACAAAAGTCTTTCTTCCTTTCTTTCGATTCTCAACAACAGCTCGAGTAACCACAGAACTACAGCCCGAACCAAAGTAGGAGGTAACAGCATCTTCATTGTTGTTGTCGAAATAGGCCCAAGTGGTGAGTCCCGAGAGTATATCGGGAGTAGCTAAAAAGAAGAGTCCCTCTTTCCCTTCAAAGGTCTCTACCTGATCAATTCGGGCAAAGTTGAGAAATCTCCCTTTTGCCTTTGGAATATCGAGTCCGTCGATGTAATCGATCACCATCTCTGGGGTACGTTTGTATCGCTCCTTTTGAGAAACAAAATTGGGAATATGCTCCGCCATAGGGGCATACCCCGTGTATAGTTTTCCGCCACCACAACCAATGTTCTCTTCATTTAAGCTGATGGGCTTTCCCTGTCGTACCTGCTCCATTCCTTTAAAGAAACAGCCGTTGATTTTGTCGGTCATCGCTACAGGCTCCGCAGTGTACCAGAAGAGAATAGGAAGCTCCGCATCTTCTGTAAAAGCCTCTTTATAGTTTTTAATAAAGGTGTTTATTTTCATAGTTATCTGTTTTTATCCTAGTTACTCACCACTCTTACCTCACTTCGTCCGTTAGATAGTTTGTGTACCTGTACCTGTGTAGGTATCTTCTCCATCATAGCATCTACGTGAGAGATTACACCAATTCGTCGGCCTTGTGTTTGTAAATTCTCCAAGGCAGCCATGGCTATACTCAATGTATCACTATCTAAAGAGCCAAACCCCTCATCGATAAAGAGAGACTCAATCTTCATTCGGTTTGTAGATAGGGCAGAGAGGCCCAAGGCCAAAGCAAGTGAAACAAGGAAAGATTCTCCACCCGAAAGCGTGTGTACCGGGCGAGCTTCTCCCAACGCATCGTTATCTATAACCTGTAGAGCGAGGCTCTCGTTAATTTTCTCCAACTGATAGCGAGGGTTAAGCTGCTCTAAATGTTTGTTGGCATGGTCTAATAAGATATCGAGGGTATAACCTTGTGCTATTTTTTTGAACTTATCACCAGCTGCAGATCCTAGAAGAACGTTTAATTTCTGCCAATTGTCGTTGGTCTTAAATCGTTTATCACATTCCTTCTTAAGCTCTTTTTGTCGCCCTAACTGCTCTTCTTGCTGCTTAAGTTTCACCTCAATAGCATTGAGTGCTTCGCTCATCTCTTTCAGTTCAGTAGCAAGCAATTGCTCTTGTTCTTCAAGGGAGCTTAGCGTACTACTCTCCGCTTTAGGTTTGTGTGGAGATAGCTCATGCTTTTTAAGCTGCTCACTACGTTCTGTTAGTTTAGTTGAAGCAGTAGTGTACTGCTTGTTTAACTCTTGGAGATACTCTTGCTCCTTTTTTATCCAGGAAGAACTTTTCTCCATCAATAGCTCTAGTGGTGTAGTATCTAGCTCTTCCTTGTGAGTCTCCAGCCAAGCACTAATAGCGTTGCTTAGTTTTTGCTCTTGGACTACTGATTCCTTTAAAAGGCGTTCCAGCTCCTCTTTGCTACCTCTTAGTTTGGCGATCTTTTGCTCGCTTTCGGCCACTTTCTTTTGCTCTTCCAGTTGCTGTTTATGGAGTTGCTTCAGTAGGTTCTCTTCCAACTCTTCCACCTCTTTAGCTGCTTTCCCTCCCAACAGCTCTTTTCGTTTTCGAATTAACTCTGCCTCTTTGGTTAGGTGAGTTTTTTGGAACTCCTGTTTACCCGCTAGTTGTTCCGATAGCTCTTTTGCAGTTTTAAGTCCGTTTTCAAGGTTAATACGAAGCTCATCCCTCTCTTTTTCG
The DNA here is from genome assembly GCA_030151845.1 of Bacteroides sp. Lineage (GTDB taxonomy): Bacteria > Bacteroidota > Bacteroidia > Bacteroidales > Bacteroidaceae > Bacteroides_E. The sequence goes on along the minus strand of JASLCM010000176.1, from coordinate 11,129 downwards.
AGTTGAGTTAGTTTTTCACTCTTCTCTCTCCATAGCGAATTAAACTTTTGTAAGGCTGCTATGAGGGTGTTTTTGTCGTAAAGTTCCCTCCAGTTTGGAACAGAAGAGGCAACCAGCTGTTCTATCTTGCTCAGTGAACTTTTTAACTCCACCTCTGCACGTTCTAGCTTTGTGGTGTGGGTAACAACCGACTTATTGAGAAGTTCAATTCGTTTCTTTCTACTCTCGATGGATTTCTCTAGCTGCTCTCTCTCTTTGGTGAGCTTCTCCTCATTCATTTGAGGCTTTTGTTGAGCATTTTCTTTGTGAGGATGGTGTGTACTTCCGCAAACGGGGCAAGGTTTGCCTCTCTCTAACTTCTCGCGCAAAAGAAGCACCTCGGCAGGTAGCATTTCGTTCAGCTTCTCCATCTCTTTTTCAAAGAGATGGAGCGCTTCGGTTGTTTGTTGAAGAGTCACTTCATCCTCCTTAAGCAGTTTATGAGTAGCGGTTCGTTCCTGATTCAATTGGTTTGCCTGAGTTATATGTGCAATACTCACCTCTAGTTGAGGAATTAGCTGTTCGGCATTCTTGTAGGTGGCAAACCAAGCTGTAATTTTTTGGGTCTCCTCTTTATTGGCTTTCGATTTCTCCCTTCTTTTTTGCTGTAATTTCTCCTCCTCCGTTTGCTTTTTAAGGAGCTCTTCCACCTCTTTTTTTAATTCCAAACTTCTTGTATTGCTGGCTTTAAGTTGCTCGTCCAAGGCTTTGGCCTCGTTGAGTTGTGGTTTCAAGGCTTCGATCTTCTTCTCTTGCTCCTGATAACTCTTTTGTACCAAAGAGAAGCTACTACGGAGTAGATGAAGTTGTTTCTCTACTGTCTGATGTTGCTTTGTATTCTCCTCTATCGCTAACGTGCTCTCTTTAATCTTTTTCTGCTCATTGGCGTGTTGAATGTAGGAGTCGCGTATCTCTTGAGCGAGATTCACTCGCTGAAGGAGGGTAGCTCTTGGTTCGCTCTCTTTGATTTTTTCCTTGATTTGGGTAAGCTCTTTTTGTACCTCCTCTTGGCTGGTTTTTAACTCCTTATACTTCTTGAGCCAATCAATCTCTCTCTCAGTTTGCTTGAGTAACTCTCCCTGCTGTTTTGTTTTAACTTCATAGGCTTTTTTATTGTGGGTTAGAGCGGTTAATTCCTCTTCGGATAAAAGCTTAATCTCATTCAGTAGGAGGTTGACGTCATCCAGCTTTTTCTTTGCTTCTTGCGCTTTGGAGTAGATTCCTTGCGAAATTTTAGAGTAGATTTGCGTACCTGTTAGCTTTTCTAGTAATTCCGCTTTTTCGCTCTCCTTGGCCTTGAGAAAAGTGGCAAAATCGCCCTGTGCAAGAAGAACGGCTCTTGTAAATTGATCAAAGTTAAGGCCAACTAACTCTACAATTCTATCTAGCGTTTTGGTTTTAGTATCGCTCTCTTCTTGCTCTAAAGTGAGGTTGTACAGACTCATTGTTGAGGGTTGCAGGGCTCCTTCTGCTTGCTGACGAGCGCGCCACACTCTCCAAGTAGAGCGATAGGTATCTCCATTGAGTGCTTTAAACTCTACCTCTGCAAAACCATGACCTGTACCTTTTCTCAAGATGTTTCTGCAATCTTTGTGGCTAATGGTGTTCTCACCCACATCTTGCATGTTAATGCTTTCACTTGCCTTATTCATCCTTGGGGAGTTGTCGTACAGTGCAAGACAGAGTGCATCGAGAATCGTGGATTTCCCTGCACCTGTACTCCCTGTTATGGCAAATATTCCGCTATTAGCCAGAGGAGGAAGGGTAAAGTCCAACTCAAATTTTCCACTTAACGAAGCTAAATTTTCTCCGCGTATTGCTAATATCTTCATGCTGAAACCTCCTCAATTACTTCTGTTAATAGTTTTCTCATTGTTTCGGGCATCCGATCTCCATAACGACGCTCAAAAGTCTCCTCGGCAATCTGCATTGGGCTAACCGACTTTAAATCTTGGTATTTTACCTCTGTCTCTTCTCCATGTTTGTTGCCTTTGTTGATGTAGGCGGTTAGTTTGGCTAAGCGAACTGCTTTATGTTGTAAGACCTCTTCAATTTGGTGGCGCATGGAGGGTTCTGGTTCTTTGATTAAAACCTTAAGCTCTAAGAAGGGGGAGGTTGGGGAGCTTTCACCTGTAGGTAAGGAGCTTACCACCTCCATCACTTGAGCCAATTCCGCTGGTTGATCTGGCAAAGAGAGGAGTTGAACCGGTGGGGTAAACTCCACCCGCTCTTGGGTCACTTTATCTCCCTCTAGGGTAATGAGGTTCACTCCCTGTTTGTAGTTGATCTCTGCAAAAGACATGGGAAGCGGACTCCCCGCATATCGTATCTCTTCACATTTGGCTACGCGTTGTCCTTTATGAAGGTGTCCTAGCGCTGTGTAACAAACTCCTTCGAGATCGAAGGCCGATGCATTGACCTGTTCGGAACCGCCTACGATGATGCGTTCAGATCGGTCTCCTTCCGATAGTGTTGCTCCAGAGGCGTAGAGGTGCCCCATGGCTAAAACGGGTAGGTTATCTTTGTTTAGCTCTTTTAAATGTTGGTGTAGCGTTTCGTAAAGTTTGGCAACCCCTTCACTGTAGTTGGTCGCAGGGGGATAGTCTCCTTGACGGAGATAGGGTACAGCCATGCACCAGGCCACTGTTCTGCCCTCTTTTTGAACAGGGAGAAGTAGATCTTTGTAATTAATCTCTCCAGCAGCATTACGCTTAACCACACCACGCACAAAAACATTAAAGGCCTTGAGAAGTGGGGCAGGAGCCTCCAAACGAGCGGCCGAATCGTGGTTGCCTGCGGTGATAATGAGCTGTATGTTGGGAGAGGCCAGGGCGATCTCCTTGAGAAAGGTGTAATAGATGTTTTGTGCTTCGGCAGAAGGATTGGGTCCGTCGAATACATCTCCAGCAACCAATAGCAGATCGATTTGTCTCTCTTTAACTAGGTCGATGAGCCAGCGAAAGAAGGTACGATGTTCATCGTATCGCTCGTAGTCGTGAAATTTTTGTCCGATGTGCCAATCGGCTGTATGAAGTATTTTAAGCATAGTTCTAAATTCTTGGTTAGGGAGTGCTTCCTTAAACGCTCCCACTAGTAATTATAACAATATACGCTATTTTCCCTAAAATGCAGGAGAGTTTTCCGTTGCATTTTAAGCTGCTCTTCTCACGAAAGAGTGTCTGTTTTGCTCCCTCCTAAGAGAAGGAGTGTTCTTTGGGGGAGTAAACAGTTGCTGTCTCTTTAACGGGTTAGAGTTGCAATCGATAGAAGTTAGTCTCCCTAATTTTGAATCCCATTTTTTGGTACAGGGAGTTTGCTGGAACTCGAACCGGGCGTGAGGATAATTCTAGTCGCTTTACTTTTTTCTCTTTAGCCAATGCGATGGCTTTGGACAACAATTGCTCGCCCAGCCCTTTTCCTCTAGCTTCTGCATCTACAATAACATCTTCAATAAAAGCTTTTTTTCCAGTAGGGATGGTGAAAACGACTAAAGAGAGGGTTCCTACGATCTTCTCCTGCTCATCAACCGCAAGTAGGAGTTCAGACTCTTTGCTATGTACAAGTTCCTCTAAGCTCTCCTGTGTAATGGGGTCCCCTAGCTCTGTAAGCTGAGGAATAAGACGTTGTAGGGATTTAACTATTTTCTCATTAACCGTTTTGGCTACTATTATTTTCATTTGGATAACTATTAAATGGGTATTGAAACTCAAAATTGGCAAATAGAATTTGGATATGCAATTTTATCCTCTTTTTTGAGTTTTGCTGGATAATCTCTGTTTGCAAGAGAAGATAGCTAAAAAATGTCTATTTTTAGGGTCGTTTTAAACACAAAAGCAAAAGAAGAGCATGGAACTGAATCAGGAGATAGCTTCGTTTTTAGATCTAGTTTTAGATCAGGCATCGAAATCGGGCGACGGACTCGTTGAATTGGATAAAGAGAAACTGGGGAGTGAGGAGTTGATTGCTGCGGCAAGTAAGGTGTTGGAGAAGAAGAATTATGGACAGTGGTTGGGAGAGGGAAATTTTATTGTTTATCCTGCCGGACTAGAATTTATTCGATCCAGTAGTTTTACCCTCTTGCTAAAATCGAAACCAAAAGCGTTAAAAAGTGAGTTTAAAAAGCGCATGGAACGGATGGAGCAGGTCAAGGTGGTTTATAGCCCGATCAAACCTTGGTTGGTAATTTGGTGTGTGGTCTCTACGGTGATTAATTTACTGCTTTTATACATTCACTACACCTAGTCTTTCGTGAATTAAGTTGAAACAGTTGGGGAGACTTTAATATCTCCTAATAAACAGGCTACTCTACTGGAGGTATGGTAGCTCAAGGTAAATTTAGTCTTTCATAAAATGGGGCTGTAAATTGGATTTAAGCTGTTTTTACTGCGGTTCAACTCTCTTTTTGCTGAGTTGTTTGATAAGGATGTATCGTACAGAGGAGGCATCTGCAGGAGGATTTACTCGCTCTTCTGTTTTTACCCGAATGCGATAGGTAAATCCAGGTTCAAAGGTGAATCCCTCAATGCCATCATAGAAGAAAGTCCACTGCTTCTCACCCGGCTTTTTAACTTGCAAACACTTTTGTGGAGCTACACCTACACAATCTGCCCGTTCTGGAGCAATCAATAGATCAAAGGAGTTTTTGGTTTTACACCCTGTAAACAAGATGATAAAAAACAGGAGAGATAAAGGAAAAAGTGTCTTGACGATTCTCATAACTAAAGGATTGAATGATTGACCAAGATAAGGTTTCTTTTCTCTTTATCAGACAAATTGAGCCTCTTTTTTGCTAGCTCTTTAGTCTCAAAGGGTTATCCAGAAGGAGGTAGACACTCTTTATCTCCTAACTTTAATGAATCTTTTCTCCTCTTGCGTCAGGAAGATTCTGAATATTATTAAATTTAGTATTTCACTATAACTAATTAAATTTTTTTATATACATTAGCACTCTGAATATAAGATTTGAAAAAGCCCTGAGACAGGGCCGTTTAAAAAATCGATAGTTTTTAACTGTGTAACATAAAGTCTAGAATGGAAAGACGTAATTTCTTTAAGGTGGCTGCTCTCGCTGGTGGTGCAACCTTATTGCCTAAAGATTCATTGTTTGCAAACCCTATAGTTGATGAGGTTGAACGTTCAAAACGCAAACGCAAAGGCTCTGCAAAAGAGCTAAAAGCCGATGTGGTAATAATAGGTGGCGGAATGGGAGGGGTAGCCTCTGCTCTTGCTGCTTGTAGAAACGGACTTCACGTGGTGATGACTGAGGAGACCGATTGGATTGGTGGACAGGCTACACAACAGGCTGTTCCTTTGGATGAGCACCGTTGGATTGAGACCTGTGGTGGTACAGCTGCCTATCGGGAATACCGCAACCGCATCCAAGATTACTACCGCAAGAACTATCCTTTAACCAAGGAGGCTGCGGCACGTAAAAGCTTAAATCCTGGCGCAGGGTTTGTTTCTCGCCTTTGCCATGAACCTCGTGTTTCACTGGCTGTAATGACCGATATGTTATCTCCATACATAAGCAATGGCAAGTTAACCTTGTTGTTGGATTGCAAAGCCGAAAAGGCAGATGTTACTGGAGATGAGGTAAAGCACATTCAGGTGTACGATAGCAAAAGAGGAGAGAGTTATGTTTTAACCGCTCCCTATTTTGTGGATGCTACAGAGTGTGGTGACTTGCTTCCAATGACAGGAACAGAGTATGTACTTGGGGCAGAGTCGAAAGCTCAAACCAATGAGCTGCATGCACAAGAGGTTGCCGATCCTAATTGTCAGCAATCCTTTACAGTTTGCTTTGCATTGGATTATGTTCCTGGTGAGGACTTCACCATAGAGAAGCCTAAAGATTACGATTTCTGGAGAAATTATACCCCCGATCTAACTCCTGCCTGGCCAGGTAAATTACTGGATTTAAGTTATTCTGATCCATTTACCTTCAAACCCAAGCGATTGGACTTCCATCCAGAAGGAAAGTCGTTTAATGGAGTTATGAACTGGTGGAACTACCGACGAATCATTTATCGTCATAATTTTGAGCCTGGTTTTTATGAGGGGGATATCTCTCTATTAAACTGGCCACAACAAGATTACCTACTAGGAAACATTGTTGATGTTTCAGAGAAAGAGTATAAGAAGCATGTTGAAGGGGCTAAAAACCTAAATAGATCTTTCTTGTACTGGCTACAAACAGAGGTTCCACGTCCGGAAGGTGGTTACGGCTGGAAAGGCTTGCGTTTGCGCAAAGACATTTGTGGTACGGAAGATGGAATGGCTAAATATCCTTACATTCGTGAGGCTCGTCGTATTCAAGCAGAGTTTACCGTAACTGAAGAGCATGTTGGGGTAGAGAATAGAAAGCTTGTTGCCTCTGGCGAAGCGGCTAATCGTGCCGAACACTTCTTTGATAGTGTGGGAACTGGGTATTATCGAATCGATCTTCACCCTACTACAACAGGTGTGAACTATATCGATATTGAGCCTTATCGTTTCGAAATTCCTTTGGGAGCACTGCTTCCTAAGCGAATGAATAACTTAATTCCTGCAGCTAAAAACATTGGTACAACACATATTACAAACGGTTGTTACCGCTTGCATCCTGTAGAGTGGAGTATTGGTGAAGCAGTAGGGATGTTGGTAACCTTTGCGAAGAGTAAAAAAGTTCCTGTGCGTGCTGTACGTGCAGATAAAGGATTGCTCAGTGAGTTCCAACGCTTTATTGAGACTCAAGGATTGGAAACCAGATGGCCCAATGTATAAGAAGAGATGATTAGTTAATAAATAGAGTTTTTATAAGTTTACTTCTATTAATGATTGGAATAGGAACTAAATCGGCGGATTTAGTTCCTATTTTTTTGTCTTTTTATGAAGAATGCCGCTTTATGGTTTACTTTTTACGCAATTTGTATAATTTTATTAAATAAATGTAGTATATTTAAAAACTTTTAAAAAGTAAGCGAATACCTTGAATAAAATACTATGAAAAGAAGAAACTTTTTAAAACTTGCTTCCTTAGCGGGAGGTGGAACATTGCTTTCATCTTCTCCTTTAGCTGCTGCAACCTATCAGCAGCGAAAAAAGGGATCTCCTAAGTTGGTTCGGGAACTACCCAATGAGCTGGAGGCCGATGTCATTATTTTGGGTGGCGGATTAGGTGGTTGTGCCTCTGCTCTTGCTGCCTGTAGAAATGGACTTCGTGTTCTTCTTACCGAGGAGACCGATTGGATTGGCGGACAGGTATCTCAGCAAGGGGTACCACCCGATGAGCATTATAACATAGAGTCGCATGGGGCACCAGCCTCTTATCGAGAGTATAGAAACAGAATACGAGACTATTACCGCAGGAATTACCCTTTAACCAGAGAGGCCGCTCTTCGTCCCAATTTAAATCCAGGAGACGGAACAGTATCTCGAATTTGTCATGAGCCTCGGGTAACAGTAGCTGTGCTTATGGAGATGATGGCGCCCTACTTGAGTACCGGGCAGTTGGGGATACTTTTAGAATATAAGGTAAAATCGGCAGATGTTACTGGAGATGAGGTAAAGCATGTTGTGGTGTACAATAAAGAGGAGGAGCATCAACTGACCTTAAAAGCTCCCTATTTTGTGGATGCTACTGAGTGTGGAGACCTATTACCACTTACAGGTACAGAATACATAACAGGTACAGAATCTAAGGCGCAAACCAACGAACTGCATGCACAAGAGCATGCTCGTCCAAACAACAACCAGGCTTTTACCGTTTGTTTTGCGATGGACTATGTTCCTGGTGCAAACCTGGTGATCGATAAGCCTAAAGATTACAACTTTTGGAGCAGTTTTGTTCCTAAAATGACACCAGCATGGTCTGGACCTCTGTTGGATTTAAAATATAGTGATCCACGTACGTTAAAGCCAAAGCCTTTAGGGTTTGATCCTCGGGGAAATAAAACGGGCGATTACCTAAATCTTTGGAACTATCGAAGAATCATTAACAAAAATAACTTTCTTCCAGGCACCTATGCAGGTGATGTTACCGTCTTAAATTGGCCTCAACAAGATTATGTGTTGGGTAATTTAATTGATGTATCGGAGGAGGAGTTCAACAAGCATGTAGAGGGGGCTAAGAGTTTAAATCTCTCTCTCTTTTACTGGTTGCAAACAGAGGCTCCACGTCCTGATGGCGGACAAGGTTGGCCTGGTCTACGTATTCGTCATGACATTATGGGAACTGCCGATGGAATGGCAAAATATCCTTATGTGCGTGAGGCTAGAAGAATAAAGGCCGAGTTTACTGTGCTTGAAGAGCATGTGGGAACAGCTAATCGAAAATTAGTTGCAGGACCCGATGAAAAGCGTGCTGCTAGCTTTTACGACAGTGTAGGAGTGGGCTCCTACCACATCGACCTTCATCCAAGTAGTGAGGGAGATAACTACATTGATTTTGGTTCTTTACCCTTTGAAATACCCCTAGGAGCATTGCTTCCTAGACGAATGAATAATATTTTACCAGCCAATAAAAACATTGGTACTACTCACATAACCAATGGTTGCTACCGCTTACACCCTGTAGAGTGGAGCATTGGTGAAGCTGTGGGAACCTTATTGGCTTTTGCAACACGAAAGAAGGTTCCACCTCGTGCCGTACGAGAAAAAGAGAGTCTTTTAAAAGAGTATCAAGATTGGATTACGTCTACTCAAGGAATTGAGATAAAATGGCCTAAATAAAAGTGTGTTTCATAAAAAAGGGGCTACTCCTCATTGCCTTCATAGCGATAGGAGTAGTCACCTTTATCTAAAAAGTAAAATGAAAAGTAAAAAGAATTTTTTTGTAAGTAAAACGTGTAGTCTGATGGGGCTACTACTAATGGCTGGAGTATTCTTACTCTCAAGTTGTAGTAAGAAGGAGGTTTTGCATGTCTATGGTTCCGGAAACAATGAGCTGGTAACCCTCCTGCAAAAACAGTCGGCTTTAAAGCTGGTAGTACATCAAGACTTAAATCAACTAGTAGAAAAGAGTAAAAAGGGGGAGGGGGTTCTCGTTTTAGCAGAGCACTATCCCAAGCAACAGGTGGAGCTACCCGGTAATTTTTACACGGCATTAAAGGAGAAAGAGGTTCACTTTTTTGTAGAGTTCCCTTCGTTCTTGCCCAACAATAAGGTAGAAGAGATAGGCAAAGCAGGTCATGAACGTGCAGTTGTCTCCTCCAATTTCTTTGGATCTCTACCCGATAGTTTAACAATCTTAGGGTTAAATGGGTTGCATTTCCTTAAAATAGAGGGTTTCCCGGCCAATGAGCACCTAGTAGCAGCTCGTGTAGCTGGATTCGATGAGGCCATTTATGGATTGCCCCAACAGCAATATCCTCTGCTTTATGAAGAAGAGGGTGGGTTGCTTTGTACAACAAACTTAAGCAAATTTATAGCTGGACGATATGCTCCTAAGAAGGAGTGGGCTGGTATTTGGAAACGAATTATAACTTATCTTCTTCCAGATGTTCAACTAAGTGAGCTAGAGTGGACTCCTGTGGTACAAGCTACCTACACCAAAGAGGAGAAGCTTCCAGAAGATGCCTATCGTACCGCTGTAGAGCGTGGAGTAGAGTGGTATATCGATGGTAAGTTACTGGTTCCCGCCTCCTACGAAGACTCAATCTCGAAATTGGCCGAAGAGGATAAGCTAATCATGGGATGGAGCGAAGATATTCCAAAAGGAGATGGAACACATGGTGTGTTTGAATGTATCTTCTCAGATATAAGTGCAGATGGTACTCAGCCCATCAATATTATTCGGAGAGGAGACTGTATCAGTGAAACATCAATGGCTTTTGCTACAGTAGGAACGCTGTTGAATAAAGAGGAGTATAAAACAATAGCACAAAATCTATTAGACTACTACCTGTTTGAATCTCCTGCTTTGAAAGGGGAGTATGGAGACCCTAACCACCCTGCTTTTGGCTTGATTCCTTGGGGGATAACAAACTATACCTGGTATAAGGCAAGCTATGGCGATGATAACGCCCGCTTTTTCTTAGCGGCGTGGACTACAGCGGCTCTGTTACAAACCGATCGTTGGGATGAGCTGTTGATGCGTTCGCTGATGGGATTACTTCGTACTACAGGTGAAAACGGATTTAGAGGGAGTAGGATAGACCTTCCTCACTTTGAGGAGAAGAAAGGCTGGAAATACTATGAGCAGCAAGAGATTGTTCATTTGTCACCGCACTTTGAATCGTACTTATGGGGTTGCTTCCTATGGGCTTACGACAAATGTGGCGATGAGAGATTCTTAACCAAAGCAAAAAACGGATTAAAACTGATGATGGAGAACTATACCGATGGATGGAATTGGACCAACGGGCTAGCACAAGAACGTGCTCGTATTGTCCTGCCACTCTCCTGGTTGGTTCGTGTTGAAGATACAGAAGAGAATAGAGCGCTGCTTCACAAAGCAGTGAAAGGATTGTTGAGCATACAAGATGAGTGCGGAGCAATCCAAGAAGAGTTAGGAAATTTAGCCAAGGGTTACTACCCACCTCCACAATCTAATGAAGCCTACGGTACAACTGAAGCTTCATTAATAGCAAAGAATGGAGATAAAGTAAGTGACCTCTTGTACACTACAAACTTTGCCTTCCTGGGTCTTAATGAGGCTTACCATGCAACGAAGGATGAATATATTAAAGAGGGATTGGAAAAACTAGGAGACTTCCTATGTAGGATTCAAGTAGACGCTCCAACTCATCCTGAACTGGATGGTGGATGGATGAGAGCTTTCGACTTTGACCGGTTCGAACATTGGGCTTCTAACTCAGATGCTGGCTGGGGAGCTTGGGCCATTGAAACAGGGTGGACGCAAGGTTGGATTGTTGGTGTTTTATCCCTCATGCAAATGGATCAGTCCATTTGGGACCTCACCAAAGAGAGTAAAATTAATGTACATTACGATAAGATTGAGAAGATGATGTACCCAAAGAAGTAGATTGTTTTAGTTAATTACGTTGAAGGAGGAGGGCCAAACCTAGTTTGTACCTCCTCTTTTTTTATGCACTATCGTATCTTTTTCTTATGGGGATAAATTGAAGAGTGTAAGTGAGGAGTAGATGATT
>JASLCM010000266.1 GCA_030151845.1 Bacteroides sp. | reverse complement strand
AGAGGAGATTCCTGTAGGACCTCGTTGGAGGAAAAATAGTTTAGAAAAAGAGATGCCTTCCCGTTTGCAACCAATGGAGGTAGTAGACCGGTTTTATGAGGAGGCTGGTTATCAACTGGGAACCTTGGGAGGAGGAAACCATTTTATCGAGTTTCAATGCGATCAAGAGGGCTTCCTTTGGTTGATGATTCATAGTGGATCTCGAAATTTGGGCAAGCAAGTAGCCGATTATTACAATAAAGAAGCACAAAAAATACTCCATGAGAAGGGAATACGGAACATTCCAAAAGATTTAGCACATCTGGATGTGGAAGCCCCAGTAGGTAAAGCCTATATTCGAGAGATGAATTACTGTATAGCTTTTGCCGATAAAAACCGTCAGTTAATGGCTACTTCTGTCCTAAAAGTGTTGCAAACGCTATTTGGAGAGTTTTCAATTCAAGAGAGAGTTTCATCGATTCATAATTATGCTTCGTTGGAAGAACACTACGATACAGAGGTGTGGGTACATCGGAAAGGGGCAATAGCATCTTATCCCGATACACTAGGCGTTATTCCTGGATCTCAAGGAACTTCATCTTACATTGTTCGTTCAACTGGGAATAGAGCTAGTTTTCACTCTTCGGCCCATGGAGCAGGGAGAAAAATGGGTAGGAGAGAGGCCCAACGAAAATTAAACTTAAAGGAAGAGATTCAGCGAATGGATGAAAAAGGTATAGTTCATTCTATTCGTACGAAACGTGATTTAGATGAAGCTTCTTCTGCTTATAAAGATATAGAGAAAATTATAGCTTTACAGAGTGATTGGACAACTCCAGTGTTTCATTTACAGCCACTAGCAGTACTTAAAGGATAAAATATGTTATATATATAGGGTTAAATAAGGAAAAAAAGTAACTTTATAGCTAAATTTTTTATTCAGAGTTAACCATTAAAAATAGTTTATACATGGAAAAACCAAAACGTTTGCAATCCTTAGATGCTTTACGAGGATTTGATATGTTCTTTATTATGGGGGGTGGAGGATTAATAGTTGCCCTTGCTACACTTTTTCCTACTCCTTTTTTTCAGGCCTTAGCGAAACAGATGACACATGTCCAATGGCATGGTTTTCATTTTGAAGATATGATATTTCCTCTATTTCTATTTATAGCAGGAATTTCGTTTCCTTTTTCAGTTCGCAAACAGCTCTCTTTGCAGAAGTCAAAGTCAGCTATTTACAGAAAAACAGTTAAAAGAGGGATTACGCTAGTCATCTTAGGTGTTGTGTATAATGGATTGTTGAATCTCGATTTTGAAAACCTAAGAATTGCGAGTGTTCTTGGAAGGATTGGGCTTGCATGGATGTTTGCAGCTTTAATCTTTATCCATACAAAAACAAAAGGCCGGGTAATTATTGCTTCTACTATATTAGTACTGTATTGGTTGTTATTGGCCTTTGTTCCAGCACCAGATGCAGTCGCAGGGGTAGATGTATTCTCTATGGAGGGAACTATAGTTGGGTATGTTGATCGAATTCTACTTCCTGGGCGAGTACTTTTTAACAACATGTTAGATCCTGAAGGAATCCTATCTACCGTGCCAGCTATCTCCACAGCATTATTAGGAATGCTAACAGGAGAGTTGGTACAATTAAAGAAGGAACAGCTTTCAGACAATAAGAAAGTACTTACTTTAGTGGGAGTTGGACTAGGGCTAGTAGCAATTGGGTTGGCTTGGGATGTTATCTTTCCAATCAATAAAAATTTATGGACAAGCTCATTTGTCTGTTTTGTTGGTGGTCTATCCGTTCTTCTTTTTGCCCTATTTTACTGGGTTATTGATGTGCTTGAATTTAGAAAATGGACTTTCTTCTTTACAGTCATAGGAATGAACTCCATTACTATCTATTTGGCACAACGCTTTATAAACTTCCGCTTTACTTCAAATGCACTTTTTGGAGGGTTTATTGGACTCTTTCCTGAAAATATGCAACCACTGTTAACCTCTGCTGGTTATATTACAGTGTGTTGGCTCTTTTTGTACTTCTTGTATAAGAAGAAGATTTTCTTAAAGGTTTAACTAAAAAAGAGCGGGAGTTCCCGCTCTTTTTTAATTATCAATATAGAGATATATATTTATTTTTTTAGATCAAAGAGATAGCTAAGTTTAGCAGTAATGATAGCATGTGCCGAACGAGAAAAAACATCTTTTTTACTGTTGTTGTAAAAGTCGGATAGTCCGAAGTAATATCTTCCTTCTACTAAGAAGTTTCCCGCTTTAGTACGTAGTTCTGCCCCTAATCCTCCAGTTATTCCATAGTCAAATTTATTGTGTGCCTTCATTTTATACTGTGCATTAAATCGGCCAGCAGGATCCCAATTTCCCCCTTTACTCTCACTTTCACTGAGAAGAAATGCAATTTGCGGACCTAAATGAATGAAGAATCGCATACCCTGACCTTGCTCTTTTCCAAAGGCTAAATGAGCTAAAAAAGGAATTTCAAGATAGTTCATAGTTCTGTTGTATGAATTATCGCTACCATCTTCAATGACTTCCTCCCATCCTCGTTGCGCATAATTCACCTCTAATAGGGCACCACAAATCATAGCGAAATATTTTTCGGAAATGTAACGCATACTTATTCCCCCATTTATGCCATTATAGGTGGTTTGTTGAATATTAGGAGTAAAGGTTACTTTATTAAAGTTCATACCTCCATTTACTCCGATGGAGAAGTTGTTTCTTAACTCACCAACCTGTGAAAATAGGTTGGTACTTATACCTAGAAACAGGATAATAAGCAGACTTTTAATTGTATGTTTCATGCTAAGGACTCTCTTATTCTGTTAGTCAAAATCTAACTTTACTAACTCAAAACCTTTGGTAAAGTGTACAAAGAACACCTTTTTATTAATAAAACCTCCCCAGTTATTAACCCGTTCAAATTTAAATCCAGTTTGAATTGGTGTTGGTCTCACTTTGGTTAAATTCTCCTCTAACGCAGTTCCATAAGTAGCAAGACCCTTTAAGAAGAAGAAAGCAGTGTCAAAACCTAACATACCAAACTTAGGATGGGTATTAGCCATCTCTTTTTCATACCACCTGTGATAACCTGCTGTGAAGTGTTTAGCCGCAGGAAACAGGTCATTGGTATAGAAAGAGGAGTAGAAGTAAGTATCTAACTCAAAGAAGCTATTTAAATGATTATCTGTGTAGGTTTGCCATTCTGGATAACCAAAAAGACTAATTGCATAAGAGGGGTTATTTGCTAACTCTTTATCACTCTCATTGGAGAGGTTGATCAGTTTAAGTTGAGGTATTAACTTGTTAAGCGTTAGGTCACTTCCAGAGGAAGGGATAAATATATTAATTAAATCCTTTTTTAATACTGCCCGATATTGCTCTATGGAAGCATCTATAGGAAGTGTCTTTACAGGAATTCCTTTGGCTTGAAGGTCCAACTTTAAGCCTTTAATAAACTCATCCTTACTTCTTTCGGTTGTTTTACTATCTATAATTATGATATTCTCTCTTCCAAACTGTCTACTAAAATGCTCATATACTTCCGAGTAGAGATACGACTGGGGAGTATTGATTTGGTAAACCGATGGATTGGTAAAAACCTCATTGTTCTGTGAG
>JASLCM010000124.1 GCA_030151845.1 Bacteroides sp. | reverse complement strand
GCTTTAGTGTTTTAGCTACTCTAAAAGGAGTTTTGAGCTTGAAGAGAGAGAAAGAGGTTACGGTACTATTTTTAAACGCTCCTTTATCTTTGAAAAACTAACAGCTGTAGCTGGCTAAGAATTGGTTATAGGCTCACATCGGGTTTTTGTGTCGACTTATTGTAGGGAGGTTCTCTTTTTACTGAAAATGTATTATACCGATGGCTGCTAACTTCGCTTTTGGGCAAAAAAATCAGGAGCAACGGTTTCGTTACTCCTGATGAGGGTTCCCCCAATTGGGGAACCAGTGAAGGTTAGGTTGTTACTTAAAATATTTTACACTACGCTTATCGTCGTAGTTCCACTCTTCTCCATTAAAGTTGGCCCTATCGATCCGGCGGGTCCAGTTCCCCACCTCATCGCGGGTGTATTCGTACTGATCCACATTCTCAAACTTAGGGGTCTTAGCTACAATACGATCCCAATCTCCGTAGGAGTCGTAGGTATACTTAATGGTTGGTCCCTCGGTCTCGATGTTGTTATACTTATCGTTAAGGTAGGTATAGGTGGTACGCTGCTTTTCGTTGGGCAGACTCTTATCTTCGAACTCGTACTCTTCATCGGTTACTACTTTACTTACTTTTCCATTCTCTGGATTGAAGCTGTAGTTTTGTGAGATGTGATTGATGTATTTCTTAATCTTTCCATCCTCTCCTCGTTTTTGTCCGCTTTCAACATACTCTTTCTTCACTGGGAAGCCCTCTTTGTAGGTTGCTTTCCTCCAGAGTTCATTATCGGCCAAAACAGAGAGTTGATCTCCCGAGAAGTCGAAGGTGAAAGAGAGCGTTGCCTCGGGATGTGTTGCCACAATTCCTTTTAATCCGCGGATATAGTTTGGAAGGAAGAGATAGACTGAAGATAGCCCTATGGGTCCGAAGACATCTTGATTCACCTCTACATAGTTGGTATGATCTCCATAAATAAAGTCTACTGCAATTCCCTGGGTGTAGATTTTTGAGATTCTGCGATCGGAGGTGTACTCATATTTCACGGTGAACTCATACTCCTGCCCTTTGTTGTCTTGCATTTTCAAAATGAAGTCTTTTACAAAGCCCTCTTCATCGAAATTAACGTTTCTACCGTAATAATCGGTAAAGTCTACAAAGGATACGTTACCAATTAGTTTGGCAAAATAGCGGGAGTTATTCTCCCAGATCACTTTACTATTGGCAAAGTCTCTGTGCTGGATAACGCGAACAACCACATTTTGTACCCCTTTACCCGAAAGGGTTAGCTCGCCTTCGCGATCTTGTCCACTCTCATTTTTTGTTGGGGTAACCAAAAGTTCCGATGGGTTATCTGGGTTCACCTTAAATGCGATCCAGCTATCGGAGGCATTTACCTTCCAATCTACGTTTTGAGCGGTAACTTCTAGTGCCAAGCTCTTGCCTTCGTAGTTAAATTCCAGCTCTTTTTGCTCAACAGAGAGGGTTGGCTCGGGGGTATAGGCTGCTTGTACAACCTCTATGACTACATCAGAGACTCCCGATCCGTGTAGGGTAATTTTACCTGTACGTGCTTCGTTCTCTTTGTTCTCTTTGACAGATACAAGGAGTTCCGACTCCTCATCTGCACTGATTTTGTAAGTAATCCAGTTGGCCGAAGCCTCTGCTTCCCATTTTACATTTTCGGCTTTTACAGCCACTGACTTGGTTCCTGCATCGCTAGTAAATTCTAATTTTGTGGGCAATGCTGCGAGCGACAAAGTTGGTTCATCGTCGTCGCTACTACAGGAGACCAAACTCATTAGTAGGGCAAATAGCACCCCTAGTGAATAGATATATTTCTTCATCTCTTTTGTTTTAATAGCTAGTTAGTTGTTTAGCGGTAGGTAATTTCTCGTTCTATTGCTCCGCTCTTGGCATCGGTGGCAACTTTCCAGTTCCCTTGCTCGTCGTAGGTATAGCTCCTACTCCTTACCTCTTTTCCATCTTTTACATGCTTCACGGCATCTAAATTTTCGTTGTAGGTAAAGCTATCTTTCCCTGTATAGGGTGAAGTCATCTCTTTTAAGGTATTGGAAAGGTCGTTGTTGTAGGTAATCACAATACTTCCACCTGAGTCTACCTCTTCGGTTTTAAGGTAAGCTCCATTTTCTGGATCGATGGTATAACTCTTCACCACATTATCGAACCAAACTTGGAAGCTAGATGTCTTTATAAAGGCTCCATCGAAGGTGTAGGTGTAGAAATCGGCAGCATCGCCTAGACTCATCGTTCCTTTATCGCCGTTGATAGTGGCTACGCAATCGATCGAGTTGGAGGCTCTTTGGTTATCTACCAGGCTCACTTTGGTGAGGTTTTTAACTAACAGTGGCATCCATAGGGTGTGGTTAATCACTTTACCCGAGTTCATAGAGAGGTCATTGAAAAGCTCCTCTATGGGCAGGTATTTGCCGTGATTCCCATAGCTTAGTTGAATGGAGTAATCGTCTTCTGTTCCTACTCCTTTGATTTCCGAAAGTCGGTTTTCGGCATCGTAAGAGAGGGAAAGTGTTACTGTATTTGTACTGTTTTTCTTATGGGTAAACTGAGTGAGCATGCCTGCTTCATTAAATTGCAGGTCGTAAAGTGAGGCTCCATCACGAGCTAGAGCATCAAAATAACTAAGCTCTTTTACATCGCCATGCAGGTTCATGCGTTGAAGTGTAGTGCGTTCCCAGATAACGGCAGCCAGCTCCATGGGTGCTTGTTTTACCTGAACTTCCAAACTGGGGACTTCGGGATCTAGTGAGACTAACTTCAGGGTGCCAATTCGCTCTTCTAGCTTTTTCCAAGGACCAACTGATACGGTAATCTCATCGATGTTATCGGGGTTTACTTGATGTTCTATCCAGTCATCGGCCTCTAACTTCCAATTCACGGCCTGTGCTGTTACTTTTAGAAGTTGTGCCCCCCCTTCACTTTCAAATTGAAGCGCTTGAGGGTCTACTTTAAGCACTTTTACAATAGGATCATCGTCATCGCTACAGGAGGTAGCTGCAACTACTAGTAATCCTAGTAGGAAATAGGAGAATAGTTTCTTCATCTTCGTTAAGTTTAAGTTTGCGCTTTATTTCTGTTAATTTGTTTTATTTACAGCGGTATGTCTTACGTTTTGGTTAATATTTTCGCAAAGTATATCTTTTTTAAAAACAAAACAACTTTTTAATTAACAAATGATAAAAATAGATGAAATTCTTTATATCTTTTGAATATTTATAAGCAAAAGGTTGTTTTTTCTAAATATCTAACACGGTTTACGACTCATGTAGATTCATCTAAAAGATAAAAGCCCTTTTAGGCTATAAAGTGAAACAGAGGTCTCCATCTTTTTGCCTCATTATTGAGTTAGGGAGAACCTTTTATATCGAAAGATTGTTAAGTGGATAACGAATGTAAATTGACTAGTATGAAAAGAATTTTGTTTGCTGCATTAATCCTACTCCTAACCTCGCTCTATGCCTTAGAGATTGGAGCTTGTACGCGAGTGGTGTACAAGGGAGAGGAGCAGCTTTATCTTACTGCTCGCTCTATGGATTGGAAAGAAGACATCATGACCAATCTTTGGGTCTTTCCTCGAGGGATGAAAAAAAGTGGTGAAACGGGGCCTAACTCTTTGCAGTGGACCTCTAAATATGGGAGTGTGGTTGCAGCTGCCTACGACATTGCATCGACCGATGGTATGAATGAAAAAGGCTTGGTGGCTAACCTACTCTGGCTAGCCGAATCGGAATATCCTGTTTGGGATGGCAAAAAACCTGGTCTCTCTATTGCAGCTTGGGTTCAATATGTTTTGGATAATTTTGCTACGGTAAGTGAGGCTGTTGATGCGATGAAGAGTGGGGAGTTTCAAGTAGTTTCTGATAAAATGCCCGACGGATCGAGAATGGCAACCCTTCACCTCTCGTTATCGGATGCAACGGGAGACAATGCTATTTTTGAGTACATTAAGGGGGAGTTAATTGTTCATCATGACCCTTCTTACCAGGTGATGACCAATTCGCCAACCTACGATGAGCAGTTGGCTTTAAATAAGTATTGGCAAAACATTGGGGGGCTCACCTTCCTTCCGGGCACCAACCGTGCTGCTGACCGTTTTGTGAGAGCTTCTTTTTACACCCATGCTATTCCTAAGACCGCAGATGCTCGAGTGGCTATTGCTAGTGCCTTTAGTGTGATTCGTAATGTTTCTGTTCCTTATGGAAT
>JASLCM010000174.1 GCA_030151845.1 Bacteroides sp. | reverse complement strand
GAAAGAATGAGGCTACTCTGTGCACTGAGTTTATCACTACAATTTCTCAGTCGTTGGATACTTTTGTTCCATCAGAGATTCAAACTTTTCGTTCGCTATTTCAGTATTTGATGGAGATTGCCACCAACAAAGCTTTTAACTTAGTTATAGATGAGTTTCAAGAGTTTTACAACATCAATGAATCTGTTTATAGCGACATGCAAAATATTTGGGATCAATATAGAAACAAAACCAAAATGAATTTGGTGGTTAGTGGGTCAATATATTCCTTAATGCAGAAGATTTTTCAAGATTCTAAAGAGCCTCTTTTTGGACGTGCTGACAATATCATCAAGCTTTCGACTTTCGATTTGACAACCTTAAAAAAGATAATGACAGACCACAGACCAAGCTACACCAATGACGACCTATTAGCTCTTTACTCTTTCACGGGAGGAGTTCCGAAGTATGTAGAGCTATTTTGTGATAATGGTATGTTATCTGTAGATGAGATGATTGAATTTATGGTTCGAGATAACTCATCTTTCACTGATGAGGGAAAAAATCTTTTGATTGAAGAATTTGGAAAAAACTATGCTACCTATTTTTCTATACTTAGTGCCATTTCAGGAGGAATAAACACTCAACCCAAAATAGAATCAGCATTAGGAAATAAAAGTATTGGTGGTCAGTTGAAAAGATTGATTGAAGATTATAATATTATTGTTCGCCAGCGTCCTATATTGGCTAAAGAAGGCACACAGGCTGTTCGCTATGAAATTCAAGATAATTTCCTTCATTTTTGGTTTAACTACTTTGACAGACATCGTTCACTTATCGAAATTAAGAACTTTCAAGGTTTACAAAAAATAGTAACGGATGATTACAGCACTTATACTGGGCGAACGTTGGAGCGATATTTCAAGCAACAATTTGCCGAAAGTTTCAAGTACAAAGACATTGGATCGTGGTGGGAATTGAAAGGAAATCTGAACGAAATAGATATTGTCGCCCTCAAACTTGAAAAAAATCAAGCAGTAGTGGTAGAAGTGAAAAGGCAAAAGAAGAATTTCAAGCCCGAATTGTTTGCCTCAAAAGTGGAGCATCTAAAAAATAAGGTATTGCCGAAATATAATATTGAGAGTAGGTGTTTGGGATTGGATGATATGTAAAACACATCAATTCGATATTATTTCATAAAAGGAATCAGATACGCAAAAAGGTTGCGTATATAGTGTTTTTATTTGTCTTAAAAATATAGAAGATTATGAATAAGTATGAAATAACAAATCATAACCAATTAAAAGTTGCAGAGATTCTTAACGTTCTTGGGAATGATATAAACAATGCAACAGACAAAAAAGACATGGAACTTCTACATTCTATAGTAGAATATATGGGAACTCTAGATAATGTAAAATATTCAGAAGAAGAGAAAGCAATCCTATATTATTACTTATCAAATGCATGGGCTGGTTTAATAGACCTTAGTATCAGACCCGAAGAACTGCCTTTTCGTAATAAAGAATTAGAAAGACAAATTTACTATTTAAGACTATCTATCAAGCATTTCGACAATAGTACACCTCCATTTCTAAAAGCTCAAATTTATGTTAATTTAGGAAATAGTTACGATCATATTGGACGTTTTGTTGAAGCACATGCTATGTGGAACAAAGCCCTAGAAATCTACCCAGATTTTGGAATGGCATTATGTAACATTGGTCACGGAGTTTTAGGATATGCACGTTATATTGACGACAACAGTCAGATACTATACTTTCAAAAAGCCTATAACATTCTCAAAATATCTTTAGAAAAGAAAGATATATACCCCGAAGTCAAGGAACAAACAAAAAATTTAATAAGTGATATCGCCAAAAATGTTGGGGCGCATGACTTACATCTTCAGTTTAATTGGGATGACTACAAACTCGGAAGCTCAAAAGAGGAAGTGATGTATAGAGAATGGGCTCTTAAGAACAAGTTATTTTTGAACTCACTAAATGATATTACAACCCAAAAGATTGCAGCAGAGGACAATTTATTCTTACCTCCAATTAAGTATAAAAAAGAAGAATATCCAAATACTGTTTATCAAACACTATTCAATCAGATAAAACAAGAGTATGTCTCAGCTAGGTGCTTTTTATATGAAGCGGTATATTGTCAAGAAAAACACTTCTCGGACAAAAATAATTACCTGATGGATATGTATGACTATTCAATTTATTCATACAATATGGAAAAAGCAAAGGCCGCATATAGAATATGTTACTCAATCTTTGATAAAATAGCATATCTATTGTACGAGTATTTCAAGATAGACATGAAAGCACATGAGGTAAACTTTAATAAGATATGGTTTAAAGATAGAGCAGGAAAAAATTTAAGAGATGAATTTACAACTAGCTACAATTGGGCTTTAAAAGGGCTGTATTGGGTTAGCAGGGATTTATCTTCTAAAGATGAAAATTTCATTATTGACCCTGACTCTAAAGATATTGCTACAATTAGAAATTTCATAGAGCATAAGTCTTTTAAAATTATTGACTACAATTTTGGAGGAAAAATGGAACAAATTGATAATGACCTTACTTTACAAATATCAAGAGAAGAATTTGAAGAAAAAACCATGAAATTATTGTCCTTAGTTCGTGCATCTATTATTTATTTGGCAAAGGGTATTTTAATTGAGGAATCAAGAAATAAGTGAGAAGGAAACATAGTTTCTTACGAACACTCAAATATTGATGAAGAATATAGAATTTAACTTCAAGCAATACTTTATGCAACGTTAATACAGATTTATAAGGTTCTTTTCTCTACCTTTACCCCAAGCCGTAAGACGACAAAGCAAAACGTTGCAGAACAAAACATTAAGCTGTTACCTAAGTGTAACCTTACGATTTTTGGACTTTTGTAAAGTAAAGATATACAATGCATTAAAGAGGGGTTCGAGTCCCTTCATCCGCACAAAAGAGCGACAAATTGAAGATTTCTTCTTTTTGTCGCTCTTTCTTTTATTGGAGTTTTTGCTATTTTCTACATCTAACAGAAAAAAGATTGGCTCTATCCCATTTCATTCTATATACTTGAGTGATTCCTTTAAAAATAGTTCTGCCCCATCCCGAGTCTGCTCCTTCAGAGTCTGAGAAATCCGAAGAGCTTGAGGACCAAAAATAAACAACATCTCCATAACTATAGCTACTTGCAACATTGCTTGTGTTGCCTGTAAATATAGCATTGAATCCCCCTTCAGAAGCAGGTTTGCTATCTCCCAAAGAGCGAATGGAAGTCATGCTTCTGCCATGTGTTGTGCCGCGTAAAGAGGCTGTCGTATTATCGTTGGTAGTCCATGTGTATGAAGTGGCAGCTGTATTGGTATAATCAGTGTTTCCACTTGCTGCTATTACTGCTTCTAATTCGTTCCATTCTTTGTCACTAGGTAAGTACCATCCATCAGGGCATATGCCTTGACGTTTTTTATGCAAAATATGTTCTTCCTCAAACTCATTGGGGTTATCTATGTTTTCCCAACCCGTTGAGCCTCCTTTTTGATTCGTAGCTGCTGCCCAGTTATATAATAAGCCGTCTTGCGTTTTATCAGCTGGGGCAACTTCTGCATTTGCCGGAGGCGTATACAATGGCATTTTGTAAGTGACATCTGGTCTGGCAGTTGTGTTGAGTGTAATGGGATTAGTAGCCGTAGGTGTTAAATACTTAGTGTTCATGTTCTCTGTCATCCAAATGCCATCATCAATATATTCGAATGGAGCATGCTCCGTCCATGTTTCTTCTATTGCTTTAGTAGGATCGCAAGTATTAGGGTTTCTAACTCCCTTGTAAGTAACAAAGCCTTCAGAAACATTTACTTTATAGGCATAAAATCTGGCATAGTGGTATTTATTAACTTCTACTCCCTCAGGTCCACGTGTATCAATAAATTGCCCTAGAGGACCTACCTCATAACCAGGTGTGCCTGTTACGTCTTCTCTTCCACTTTCGGCAGTAACCTCTACTGCGACTACTGTTTTTGTTGGTTTTATCACAGGATAGGGCACTATTGGTTGCCATCTATTACCGTCCCATACATGTAGCCCTGGGCAGAGACGAGTGGCTTCAGACGACTCATCTTTAGCTGTATTGTAAACCA
>JASLCM010000163.1 GCA_030151845.1 Bacteroides sp. | reverse complement strand
CTCATCTAAATCTACAATAAGATATGCTTCTTGAGCATCAAAATTAGCAGGAGGATCATTGAATGCTAAATGTCCATTTTCACCTATACCGACAAAGGATACATCTATAGGATACGCTTGAATCATCCTCTCTAATCGCTC
The DNA here is from genome assembly GCA_030151845.1 of Bacteroides sp. Classification (GTDB taxonomy): domain Bacteria; phylum Bacteroidota; class Bacteroidia; order Bacteroidales; family Bacteroidaceae; genus Bacteroides_E. The sequence continues at coordinate 2,741 of JASLCM010000163.1, read as the reverse complement.
ACATTCTGCTAAAGGATCCTTTGCTTCACCATTAATAAGAAAAACAGCCAATAGTTTTCCAACACGATTAATAAACCTCTCTTTTAAATATTTTCGAAAACTTGCTTTAGCATCTTCTGATAAGCCTATATATTCATCTAGATGAAACATTCTTACCTTTGACCAGTCAATGTCCTTTTCATCAATTAATTGATTTATTGTTTCAAACTGGCTCATCCCAGTTGCCAAAACAATATTGGCTTCTCCTTTTTCCGCTATAGCCTCTCGTATTCGCTTTGCTCCTGCTCTTCCAGCAGCAACTCCTAATTCATACTTGTCGTTCAAGATTTTTATTTCCACTCTTCTTTTTTTTAAAAATTATACATTACTTTTTCTAACTTTAGTTGTCCCACCAAACTCAAGATTTATATCATGAATACTGTTCGTTTTCCAAGCTCCACAGGTAAAATCAGGAATATCTATAGGAGCCGATTTGTTTGCTATAGACCATTGACTCAAAGGTCTTATTACACTCCATGTTGCAGCATCATACACATCCATATCTACAGGTAAACCATTTCTCAAACAGTCTATCAAGCGCCAATCCATCATAAAATCCATCCCTCCATGTCCTCCTATCTCTTTAGCCAGTTCTCCTATTTTCTGAACAAGACCAGGAGCATACTCCACTTGCAACCTATCACACTCTTCTTGATCTAAAAAATCACCATGTCCAACACTTATTTTACCAGGAAGAGGATACTTTTGAGCAAAGGCTTTAGTTCCGCTTACTAAATGTAACCGTGAATATGGTCGTGGTGATGTGACATCATGCTGAATCATTATTGTTTGGTTTTGCTCCGTTCTAATATTAGTCAGATTAATATTCCCCCTAAAAGGACTATCTATAAATTGATTAAAGAAGGAATCCTCATGCGCTTTTTTTTTCGTAAGTTCATTTAAAACAAAATCGCCAGAAGCCATCGAAGACATGTAAGTCAACTTGTTTCCTCGATTCACTCCTAAAATTTGACATACAGGACCTAGTCCATGTGTTGGATACAGATTTCCATTGTTTTTAGCATTCTCTCTTAAACGCCAATAGTCAAATCGCTTCTCCTCTTCAAAGAAACTCTCAAGAATATCATGAATATAAGCCCCTTCACAGTGGATTATATCTCCAAAAAAACCTTGACGAGCCATATTTAAAGTAACAAGTTCAAAAAAGTCATAACAACAATTTTCTAAAATAACACAATGTTTTTTTGTTCGTTCAGATGTAGACACCAACCTCCAACAATCTTCAACTGTTGTTGCTGCGGGTATTTCCAATGCAACATGCTTACCCTGCTCCATTGCATAAATTGCCATTGGAGCATGCAATTCCCAATGCGTACAAATGTAAATTAGATCTATATCATCTCGCTCACACACCCTCATCCAATCTTCATCACCATCAGTATATATTTTAGCAAGATGCCCTTCTGTTTTTATTCTTTGTTTTGCTGCTATAGCCTTCTCTTTTCTAACATCATTAATTGCTGTTATATGAACTCCCTCTATTTGACTCATACGTTCAACTGCAGCAGCACCCCTATTACCAACTCCTAAAAAACCAACATTGACAACATCTAACTTAGGCGCAGCATAACCAGACATATTAAATATTTGCTCATGTTTTCTTTCTGCTTCTTTTTTTATCTCTGAAAAGACCGATCTATCTTCTTCTGGTACTGTTGTTTTACACCCAACAAGAACACCTGTACCTGCAAGTCCTGCAGCTTTTAAAAAACTTCTTCGATTAAACTTCATTTTGTATTAAATTTTAATTATCATTTTACATCCCACCAAAGACTAGTTGCTGTGTTATCTGGTCCTCCTAATAATTCTCTCCCTTTTTTTAACTGAGCAGCATTATTAGCCTCCTCTGTCAAAGGGAAAGGCAAACGTTTAATAAAACTTCCTATAGGCAAATCTGGATTATCCGATTGAAAAACAGGATACATTTCTGGATAACCCGTACGACGAAACTCTGCCCAAGCTTCCATTCCATTTGGATAGATAGCTAGCCACTTCTGTGTACCAATCTGTTTTCTTTGAATCTCCACTACATTAGACCACACTGTAGGTGTTAAGGATACAGCAGGGCTATTTGATGCATCAGCTGGAGCTATTGGTGTACGATTGATCTTTATATAATCCTCTATAGCACCCTTATCTACACCCCACTGTTCCATACTCGTAACTATACCTTTCTCATACAAATCTTGAGCTTCTCCTCCCATATCCCATCCATTAAGTGCACCCTCTGCCCTTAGGAAAAAGGCTTCAGCAGAACACATAACATGAAACTTCTTTGTTAAGTCTGGTAAGAATGTTTTATCTGGTTTTACAGAGACCCAATAAGTTCCTATATTACTATTTTGTTGAGGTGTATTTCTGGGTTTACTTAACTCTACAGCAGGAAGTCCATTTCTTAAACTATTAAAAGATCCACTTGTTACATCTGGTTGAAAAAATATGGATAACCTAGGATCTTCATATCCTTTTAGATACGAGGCTATAGTAGAACTCATGGCAAATTCATTCCATGCTGCCACCTGCGATAAACCATTTGTATCATTTCCATTTTGGGACTTTAGTAAAAATGCATTATCCTCATTCTTTTCTAAGACTCCTTCTTTTACTGCAGCTTCGGCTTCACTCTTTGCTTTTTCGGGAGCTACATGAGAGATCCTTAGAGCTAAGCGCAAACGCAATGT
>JASLCM010000150.1 GCA_030151845.1 Bacteroides sp. | reverse complement strand
AGTAAAAACATAAATCAAAAAAGGCTAATGGCAGATAATTATTTAGAGAAACAGCGTGCAGATTATGAGGCTCGAAAAGCGGCTTGGGAAAAAGCCAAGAGATATAAGGTTCGAAAGACCGGGGCAAAAAGTTCTCCTTCGGCAACAAATAAGAAGCAAGCTGGCAAATAGTGTTCATTCCTCTTTTAACTACCTATACAGGGAAATCTAGCTCTCAATAAGCGGGTAAGGCTCCAAATGCAACAATAGTTATTCGTATTAAGTTCTAATCATCATTTTTTTCAATATCTTGCATGCAAATTTAATTTTAAGTTTAACGACTTTTCTTGTAAATATGCATACTAAAAAATCACTTTTAATACTTTGCTTTTTATTAGGGGTTACCTTACCCTCTTCTGCTCAAATCAAGCAGAAGCTACAAGACTTTCAGGAGCTCATCACAAAGAGCGATACTACTGAGGTAGATACTCTTTCGCATCAGCAAATTAAGGATATTAAAATCAATGAATTATCGATTGAGTTAGAAAACTCAAGACAAAAGGAGCTTGAGTTGCAAATGGAGTTGGAGCAGCTTCGCTTTGAAACTTTTAGTGCCGACTCTCTAAAAAAGGCGGAACAAAAGAGAAGGATTGACTCTCTTCGTTCTGTAACTCCTGGTTTTCCTATTGTTGTGAAAAATGATACTCTTTATAAGCTCTATATAAATCGAGGTGGACATACTCCCCAACAGAGGGCGGAAATGAATGAGGAATCTATCCTTAAATTAGGAAAGATGCTAACTTTAAAGCCAGACTCACTTTTTATTGAGCACAGTGATATTGTTAGTGATATAATGTATAAGGATAAAGTTATTTTATCTTTTACGGATCAAGATGCTCTTTGGGCTGGAACTTCTAGGACAGAATTTGCAGAAAATGTACGAAAAGTTGTTATTGAGAAATTAAAAATTCTGCAAGAGGAATTTGGCATTTGGCAAGTGGTTAAACGAGTATTTTATTTCATCATAGTACTCATTGGACAGTTTTTCCTGTTTAAGCTAACTACATTACTGTACAAAAGATTAAAGGTACGTATACGTAGATTAAAGCACACTCGTTTAAAATCTATCTCTATACAAGATTATGAGTTATTTGATACGCAAAGACAGGTTAATATTTTAATCATGGTAGCTAATGGGTTTAGGTATTTACTGATGATTCTACAGCTCATTATTACTATTCCTCTATTATTTGCTATTTTCCCTCAAACTGAAGACATTGCTTATAAGCTTCTCTCCTATGCATGGAATCCTTTTAAAGGAATATTGAAATCGTTAATTGATTATATTCCTAATCTCTTTACCATACTTATTATTTTCTTTGTTGTACGCTACTTATTGAGATTGGTGCGTTATTTAGCCAAAGAGATTGAATCTGAGAAGTTAGTGATTACTGGTTTCTATCCCGATTGGGCATTACCTACTTTCTATATTATTCGCTTCCTACTTTATGCCTTTATGATTGCTTTGATTTACCCTTATCTTCCTGGTGGTGGAGTCTTTCAGGGTATATCTGTTTTTATTGGACTAATTATTTCTCTGGGTTCAACTACGGTCATAGGAAACATTATGGCAGGTATGGTGATGACCTATATGAGGCCTTTTAAAATAGGTGATCGGATACAGCTGGATGATACTATAGGGAATGTTATTGAAAAAAGTGCTTTTGTTACTCGTATTAAGACAGCAAAGAACGAAGTAATTACTATACCTAACTCTTTTATGATGTCTTCACACACTATAAATTACAGTGCATCGGCACGTAAGTATGGCTTAATTATTCATAAGGAGGTATGTATTGATTATGAGGTACCCTGGCGCAAGGTGCATCAACTATTAATTGAGGCAGCTTTAGAAACCGATTTCACCTTAAAGGAGCCTGCTCCTTTTGTGTTAGAAACTGCTTTAACAACTGCACATCCAGTCTATCAAATTAACGTTTATACGGAAGATGCCGACAAGCAGGCCACAATAACCTCTCAGTTGTTGCAAAACATTAGAGACAAGTTCGCGAAGGCAAATATTAAAATAGAGATTCCAGAACAGGTAATAAATAGATATGGTGGTTCACTGGTTGACTCTAAAGATATTGATTTAGCTAAAAAGGATGTTTTCCAATAAGCTCTTTAATTTGAACAGTTTATTGGTTTATTTTCTTCTATTTTTTTACTAGTAAAGAATCAAATCGTATCTTTAGGGATTCAACACAACACACATTATTAACCGTAAATTTATTACTTATGAATAAGCTGAATACAAAAGCACTTTATTCACTATTAATTCTATCTTTAGGCCTCTTATATGCAGGCTGCAAACCCAACAAACAAGTAGAAACTAAACGCTATAGTACCTATAATGAACTTCCTGATCCTAATCGGGATACTACTGTAGCATGGACTAGTAAGGATAACCAGTTACAAGTCTCTTTTGTCTCTATCGATCAAAAGTTTGAAAAGTCTGTAGAACCTCAAATTAAGACAAAAGAGAACAGGATTAAGCTTACAGGTTGGCAAGGAGAGAGATTATCGGCTCAACTTTTATTATGGGGTAAAGAGGAGACTAAGGATGTTCAGATAACTCTTAGTGACTTCTCTAGTAAAAACAATACACTTCCTTCTTCTATTGCTGAGGTTAGGTTTGTACGCTATGTTATGACCGATGAGTTTGCCGAGGGATGTGGACACAGAAAGCCTGAAAATTACAATGCAGAATTAGCGGCAGATGTTTTAGACAATGTCAACTGCATGGATATTGAGGCTAGTACTGTTCGCCCTGTATGGGTTTCTGTTGCTATTCCTAGAGAGGTTCCAGCTGGAAATTATCTCGCTACTCTTCATGTTCTTACGCAAGATAAGTTATACGAAGAGTTAACCATAGAGTTAGAGATTCAAAATGAAACTTTACCTGAACCTAAGGAGTGGTCCTTTCATCTTGACCTTTGGCAGCATCCTTCTGCTGTAGCTAGAGTTGAAAATGTTGAGCTTTGGAGTGAAGAGCATTTTAACGCATTAAAACCTACCATGAAAATGTTAGCCGATGCAGGCCAAAAAGTAATCACTACAACTTTAAATAAGGATCCGTGGAATCATCAATGTTATGACGCCTATGAAGATATGATTATTTGGACCAAGCTTAAAGATGGCTCTTGGGAGTATGACTATACTATTTTCGACAAGTGGGTCTCTTTTATGATGGATCTAGGCATAAATAAAATGATTAATTGCTACTCTGTTGTACCTTGGAACAATGAGCTGCGTTACAAAGATGCCGAGAGTGGAACATTTATTGATATCCAAGCCAATCCTGGAACAGATATCTTTAATGAGATTTGGCACCACTTTTTTGTTGACTTTAAGAAACACCTTACCGAAAAGGGGTGGCTGGAAATAACCAATATTGCAATGGACGAGCGTACTCCTGAGGAGATGGCAGCAACGATAGATATGCTACAAAGGGAGGCACCAGAGCTTGGAATCTCTTATGCTGATAACCAAAAAAGCTATAATAAATATCCATTTGTTAAAGACATTAGTATAAAAGTTGACGCTTCTTTCGACTTAAAAGATATTCTAGATCGAAGAGAAAGAGGGCTAGTTACTACATTCTACGTATGTTGTGCCGATCCTTTTCCCAATATGTTTACCTTCTCGGAGCCAGCAGAATCTGTATATGCAGGCTGGTATGCATTGGCTTCTGGTTTAGATGGTTTTTTACGCTGGGCTTACAATTCATGGGTTGAAAATCCTTTATTAGACTCACGGTTTATTACTTGGCCTGCTGGAGATACTTATATGATTTACCCAGGTGCAAGAAGTTCTATTCGTTTCGAGAGACTCATAGAAGGTATTCAAGATGTTGAAAAGATAAAGGTCTTACAAAAGAGGTTGGCCAACTCACCAGATGAGCATGCTGCTACTCTTCTAGAGAAACTAAATACAACATTAAGCCTGTTTAGTACAGTAGATCCTAGTGAAGATTACATTCATCTAATTCACAAAGGAAAAACTGTAATTAATGACATAACAAGGGATCTAAATTAAAAAAGAATAGTAGGAAGCACTCTTTTAAAGGGTGCTTCCTATTTTTTGAAAATGAAGTAAACTGCGAGAATCAAAAATAAGAACCCAACCATATGATTCCATCGTAGCGTCTCATTCTTAAAGAATACAATGGTAAGGAGTGTAAATACAGTTAGCGAAATGACCTCTTGAAGGACTTTTAACTGCCAAAGATTAAAAGGACCTCCATTTTCTATATAGCCTATTCGGTTTGCTGGAACTTGAAAACAGTACTCAAAGAAAGCAATACCCCAACTAAGTAAGATGACTGAGAAAAGGCCTAAATGAGCTAAAGATCCCATTTCCTTAAACTTTAAATGTCCATACCATGCAAAAGTCATAAACAGATTGGAACAAACTAATAAACCTATTGTAGCTAATGATTTCAACATATTTCCCTGTTTTAAAATTTTAATACAAAGATAATAGAAAGGCTCCTTTAAATTTAAAGGAGCCTTTCATTTTTGATTAAGTCTGTTTTAATAGAGTAAATCTGTTAATAACTGAGTAGATAGCCAGAAGTAGACCATCAAAGCACAAGCATCTACTACTGTTGTAATCAGAGGGCCAGCCATAACAGCTGGGTCTAAATTTAACCATTTAGCAACCATGGGTAGGATGCATCCAACAACTTTGGCTAAAACTACTGTTACATACAAACTTATACAGATTACTACTATTACATTTATGGGTATTGAATCGAAGAAGTAAACTCTTGCAAAGTTTAAACCGGCTAATAAGAGCCCTACGACCAAGCTCACCCGAAATTCTTTCCAGATCACTTTCCAAAAGTCTTTGCTCATAATTTCACCAAGAGCCATTCCACGAATAACTAATGTTGAGGATTGTGCTCCAGCGTTTCCACCTGTGTCCATTAACATAGGAATAAAAGCTGCTAGCATTACTGCAGATTGTAATACCTCTTCGTATTTACGAATAATCATACCAGTAAAAGTTGCTGATATCATAAGTACCACAAGCCATGTAATTCGATGTTTTGAATGCGACCAAACAGACTCTTTTAGATACTCTCCTTTGGTGGGGTCTATCGCCGCCATCTTATGGATATCCTCTGTACTCTCATCTACAATTACGTCCATAATATCATCTACCGTAATTATACCCACTAACCTATTTTCTTTGTCTGTAACAGGCATCGAGCTTAGGTCATATTTTCTAAAGAGATCTGCTACAACCTCTTGGTCCTCGGTTGTTAAAACTGAAACATAGTTTTCATCCATCACCTCTGCTATAGAAGCTGACGGGTCAGAGAGAACAAGTACTTTCAATGGTATGACTCCCTCTAATTTTCTTGTTTCATTAATTACAAAACAAATATCGTTATTTGAAGTGTTGATATCGGCTAGCTCTCTATACCTCTGCAGTGCTTGTTCTACACTCATATAGCTACGTAGGGCTACATACTCTACAGTCATCACACTACCCGCGCTATCTTCTGGGTATTTTAAAAAGATATTAATTTGTGACCGTATACCAGGAGAAGCATGTTCTAAAATTCGCTTAACAAGGTTAGCTGGTAGTTCTTCTATGAAGTCCACTGTATCATCAAGCTGCATTTCTGTTATAATCTCTTGAATCTCTTCATCGGTTATATGTTCTACTACAGCTTTCTGTATATCTGAAGGTAGGTTACTAAAGACCTCTGCAGATAAGTCTTTGGGTAATATTCTAAACAGCACTAAACATTTATCATTTGCTAAATCATCAAATAGATCTGCAATATCTATCGGATTCATCTTAGAAAGCATTTGACGTGCCGATTCAAACTGATGCAACTTCATCTTCTCTCCTAATTCTTCAAGAATAATCTTATTCTCCATACCTTCTATTTATTTTCTTGTCCTATAAAGATTATGCTTCTCCTCGGTTTCTCTAATCAACCCTGGCTTTTAAAATAAGACTAAGATTTCTTCTTATTAAGCACTAAACTAGAGACGAGGCTATCATTCTTATAGATTACAACTTTATCTATGCCTCTGTATTGCTCTCCCTTATCAAAAACAACTTTAATGTTGTTTTCTAGCCTTGGAGCAATAGATTCATACCTTGGAAACAAACAACCGTACTGCTTGAGAAAGACAAAAACCTGCTGTTCTCTGAGTAACTCTCCTTCGGAGATAGTGGTTATCCTTTTTCCAAGGAAAAGCTGATCTCTTATCCATGAATAGGTAACTAACTCTTTCTCCTTTAATAAACGACATTCGCTTAAAAAAGTTTGTATGGGAAGAATCCTATTTTTGTAAAAAAGACCAACTTGGGTTGGATAAGGGATTTCACACTCAAACAATACATGTTGATCCACCCAAAGGGGTTGTTCTAAACAGATGGAAGCTGCTTTATTGCTACTTATCAAATTCTGATAATTCCACCCTCTTTGTACAAACTCTTTTTTTACAAGCTCTTCTGAAGCCTGAATTACTTTTCTCTCACTGTTGTTAATCCAATGAATTAACTCTTTCTCCGATAGGAGAGATAAATCTACTTGTTCCATCATACAATAATCTATTTATAGAATTTATTGTATCTCGAATAATAATAAGAGAGGTTTTATGTCGTTTATTTTGGACGAAATCCCGTATTATTTTACCACCGTGGAGACTTCTCTCGGTTGGTACCAACTTAATGGTTCGAAATACTTATACCTGCAAAGATAACATAAGAAATTTCTATAGTAAATCTTTTGAGCCAATTTTAAGAATTTATGGTGCTTTTAAATAGGGATGATAGAATATGGATAAAAGAGATCTTTCTCTTTTTTATGAAATTTCACGGAAGGTATTGTATGGTATACTCTTGCTGTTTGGTGTTTTCATCAATGCTTTCTTGTATAATTTGGAAACCTCTCTTTTTGTAAAAGTGAACTGCTGAGTTATTTTTACAGTATACAGTGAGTTCTAATTTACTAAACTTCTTTTTCACAAACTCTAGGAGGGTCGTTCCCACACCTTCTCCTTGCTGTTGTGGTGATACGAATAGTGCTGCTATAAAATTTCCTACCAGGGAGATAAATCCTATTACTTTTTGTCTCTCTAGGTCTTGGTAAACATAGGTTATTGATTTTGGTATGTATACCTTCTCCATTTCCTGCAACTTCCCCTCCCAAAAAGTCTCTGGAATAAAATGATGAGCCTCTATTGAAGCTAATAACCAGATCTCTAAAACAGCAGGTATGTCCTCACTTATATAGTGTCTAATCATTAGTTTCCTTATAGCTCACGAATGAGGTGACGAATTGCTGCAATTGGATCATAAATTAACATACGTGGACCTGAAAATTTCATGACTTCTTTCATTTTTTCTCGCATAACAGGTTTATAGCAGTGTGTGGGACACTGTTTACAAGTCTTTTTATCTTCTCCAAACCGGCATTTACTTAAACGGATTAAAGCATAGTCCAGAAGTTCCTTACAGGTGGGACAAATCTCTTCGTTCTTTTCATGTTTTTTACAGTAGATATGAATCATCTTCTCTACTGTTTTTTTCTCTTCTTCTATTCTTTTTCCACACATAGCTTAATCATTGCAACCGCAACACCCCATTGGTGTAAAATCTTTGGCTAGTCCCCCCTCTCCTGTCTCTTTATACAAAGAAGGGAGGTCATGACCTGTTTGCTTCATCACCTGTACAACTTTATCAAAAGAGACACGATGTATTCCATCGCTGAACGTGGAGTAGAGATTGGCGTCTAAAGCTCTTGCAGCAGCATAGGCGTTTCTTTCGATACAAGGAATTTGAACCAAACCACAAACGGGATCGCAG
>JASLCM010000114.1 GCA_030151845.1 Bacteroides sp. | reverse complement strand
AGAACATAAATATTGCGATAACATACTATATATAATTTGAATTGTAATAGGCTATACTTGCTTGCTTAGTAGAGTATCCACCAGTTCCAGTTGTAGCAAAAGAGTGGCATATACTGTCGAAAATAGGCATTCCACCCACAGTAAGCAATATTGCTTCGGTGGCAGTAAGTCCAATATATATACTCCAAATCCACTTAGCTGTAACTCCAATTCTTGGATGAACTTTATCATGAGTTGGCCCTGTAGCTTCCGCTGCAAATAACTGTACACCACCAATTCCAAATATAGGAAGAACAGCAATGGTAAAGAAGATAATTCCAAGTCCACCTATCCACTGAGTCATGCTTCTCCAGAAGAGTAATCCGTGTGGGAACTCTTCAATATTATCTAATATGGTACTTCCCGTACTACTGAAACCAGAGATTGTTTCAAAAAAAGCGTCTGTAATATTGGGAATATAGCCACTAAAGTAGAAGGGAAGCATACCAAATAGAGAGACTATTATCCATGAAAGTCCTACAATTATATAACCGTCTCTTCTACTAAGATGTTTTTCAGCTTTAGCACCAAACAGGTAAAATGAAAGACCTGCTGCAGCAGTGACACCAGCTGTAGCTAAGAAGCTTGTAAAGTCATCTCCTTGGTAAAAGAGTGCCACTGCACTGCATAACAAAATCATTGTTGTCTCTATCAATAATAGAATCCCAATGATTTGACTAATCATTCTTGAGTTTATCATAGTTAGTTAAAAAACTTCTCAATCTTCTTAATCATCATACTCATGCAAAAGACAACAACATGATCTCCTTTTTCTATTTGAGTATCACCTGTAACAAGAACTCCTTCTCCATCCCGAATAAGCCCTCCAATTGTAGTTCCTTTTGGAAGCCCTAAGTCTTTTACTTTTCTTTTTGTTATTTTAGCTCCATCTTTAACGCTAAACTCAGCAACATCGGCATTAGCAAAGGTTAAACATTTTACATTGGATACATCAGCATCAAGCATCATTTGATAGATGTGACTAGCTGCTATCTTCTTCTTATTGATAACAGTACCAATATCTAAGCTTTCAGCCATGCTGATATAGTCTATGTTCTCCACTTCGGCTACGGTTTTTCGAACTCCTAATCTTTTTGCAGCTAAACAGGCGAGTATGTTCGTTTCAGAGTTTCCTGTAACTGCCACAAATGCTTCAGTGTTTTTTATACCTTCTTCATAGAGAAGATTAATATCCCTGCCATCTCCATTTAGGATCATCACCTTGTCATCAAGAACTTCTGTTAGTAGGTTACAACGTTCTAGGTCATTTTCAATAATCTTTACTCTCATATATTCAGGAACGTACTGGGCGGTTCTTATAGCTATTCTACTTCCTCCCATTATCATGACATTCCTAACATCTCCATAGTCTTCCTTTCCTGTTATTTTTCGAATATATGGAATGTACTTCTTTGTAGTTGTGAAATAGACTATATCGTAAAGCATTATTTTGTCTGTTCCCTGTGGAATAATAGTTCTTTTTTTTCTTTTGATAGCAACGACATGAAAAGGAACTCTATTTTTTCCAAGCTCGTTCAAAGTAGCGTTTAGGATTTCAGCATTTTCTCTAATTTTTACACCAACAAGTACAAGGGCACCTCCACAAAACTCCCACCACTGCCTTACCCAGCTCATTCTCATTGCAGAGACAATCTCTTTTGCAGCAAGCATCTCAGGATAAATAAGAGAGTCTACCCCTAATTTCTGAAAAAAAGCTTTGTTTTTTGGTAGGAGGTACTCAAAGTTGTCTATCCGTGCTACAGTTTTTCTTGCTCCAAGGTTAGTAGCCAACATACAAGCTGTCATATTTCTACTCTCATCTGGAGTGACAGCTATAAAAAGATCGGCATCTTCTACGCCTACATCTTTTAAATTAGTTATAGAAGTTGGAGAGCCAATAACTGTCATTAGGTCAAAGTTTCGGCTCAATGTATTAAGGTGTTCTTCATTCTCATCCATGAGAATAATATCTTGTTTTTCATTAGATAGAAGCTTGGCTAAATGAGTGCCAACAGCTCCGGCTCCTGCTATAATAATCTTCATTTGATTAGTTAATTTGCCCTATTTAATACATTGATAATCTTTTCCTTAATACTCTTTTGATCGAGGCCACAAACTTCATAGAGCTTCTCAACTGCTCCATGCTCAATAAATTGATCAGGAATTCCTAGGCGATAAACCTTCGGAAAGTACTCGTTTTCTGAGAAGAATTCTAAAAGCGCTGACCCCATCCCTCCATTTATAACTCCATCTTCGATTGTAATAACTTTTGAGAAATTCTTTCCTATCTCATGGAGTAAGGATTGATCCAATGGTTTTAAAAAACGTAAATCATAGTGAGCAATAGAGGCCTGAATTGTCTCTTCAATCTCTTTTATTATAGTTGAAAGAGTAACTCCGATTGGACCAATTGTTACAATAGCCAAGTCTTTACCTGCTGAGAGTTTTCTGCCTTTTCCTATTGGAACCTCCTCAAAGGGGGCTTTCCAATCAACAAGACTACCTCTTCCTCTGGGGTATCTAATAACAAAAGGACCTTTGTTGGGGAGTTGTGCTGTATACATTAAGTTCCTTAACTCTATTTCATCCATGGGAGAGGAAATAGTTAAATTGGGAATTGGACGTAAGTAAGCTAGATCAAATACACCATGATGAGTGGGGCCATCTTCACCTACAAGTCCGGCACGATCCAAGCAAAGTACAACGTTTTGTTTTTGGATCGCGATATCATGGATAACATTATCATAAGCCCTTTGCATGAAGGAGGAGTAGATGTTGCAAAAAGGAATTAATCCCTCCTTTGCTAATCCTCCAGAAAATGTAACAGCATGCCCTTCGGCTATACCTACATCAAAAGCTCGATTGGGCATACTTTCCATTAAAAGGTTCATGGAACAGCCAGTAGGCATGGCTGGAGTTATTCCCATAATTTTAGGGTTGAGTCTGGCTAACTCTACCAAGGTATTACCAAAAACATCTTGAAACTTTGGAGGCTTACCATTACTGTTAGCTATCACACGCTTTCCTGTTTCTGGATCAAAAAGTCCAGGAGCATGCCATTCTGTTGCATGGAGTTCAGCTGGGGTAAATCCTTTTCCCTTTTTAGTGTGGATATGAAGAAGTTTAGGGCCCTTCATATTTTTGATGTCACTTAAAACTTTTGTTAATTGTTCTATGTTGTGTCCATCTATAGGGCCAAAATACCTGATGTTTAAACCTTCAAAAATGTTTTGTTGCTGTACAGCCATTGATTTTAAACTGTTCCCAAAACGAATGAGCGCTTTTTTTCTCTCATCGTTAAGAATCCCCATTTTAATGAGCATTCGAGAAGCTTTAAATCGAATTTGATTATAAGGTGTAGATGTTGTTAAGTTGATTAAGTATTGCTGCATACCACCAACACTTCTATCAATAGACATATCGTTGTCGTTAAGAATGATGAGAAGATTATTTGGAGTTGCTGAAGCATTATTTAATCCTTCAAACGCCAATCCACCGCTCATAGAGCCATCGCCTATAACAGCTACTACCTGTCTGTCGTCTTCTCCCTTTTTTGCAGCGGCAACTGCCATTCCTAGTGCTGCTGATATAGAGTTGGATGCGTGACCACATGTAAATGTATCGTACTCACTTTCATCAGGGCTAGGAAATGGTTTTATTCCACCAAATTTTCTATTTGTAGAAAACATCTCCTTTCTACCTGTTAATATCTTATGACCGTAAGCTTGATGTCCCACATCCCATACAATTCTATCGTAAGGAGTGTTGAATACATAATGTAATGCAACAGTAAGTTCGACTACTCCTAAACTTGCTGCAAAGTGACCTGGATTGCAGGATACTTCGTCAATAATATCTTGTCTTAGTTCACTACACAGTTGTGGGAGAAGTTCAGGGTCTAACTTTCTTAAATCGTCCGGGTAAGAAATAGACTTAAGTAAGCTCAGCTTTGGTTTATTTTCCATTACTTACAAATTATTAATGCGTGCAAATCTACTAAAAGAAACTATAGATGCCTATTATTTGTTTCAATTTAGAGGTTGCAGAGCCTTTCCTTTTAGATAAATATAATTCTTTATTTTGATAAACTCTAATAAGTACTTTTTTACTTATTCAATTAACAGATATAAACGGTTTATGTTTTGAATGCATTTTTAGGTTTTCTATTTTTACGAGTAAAATGAGAGATTTGTGCAAATGATTTTTAGAACAGCCGTTCAAAAGGAAAAAGGCTTGCCTGTGATTTCACATCAGGATAAGTTATTGATGTTAGGGTCATGCTTTACGAATAACATTGGGGCATATCTGCAACGAAGTAAGTTTCATTGTGAGGTAAATCCTTTTGGGACCTTGTATAATCCTATTTCCGTAGCTAACGGACTTACTTTGCTATTTGGTAATAAGAAAATTCAAGAAAAAGATTTATTTTACCACAAAGAACGTTGGAGATCTTTTTTGTTTCATGGTGACTATACAGGCTCAACTCAGCAAGAAGCTTTAACTTTAATGAATAACCAAGTAATTAGAGGGAGAGAAGCTTTAAAAGAGGTCTCTTATTTATTAATAACTTTTGGAAGTGCATGGGTTTTTGAGTATGTAGAAAATCAGGAGGTGGTTGCTAACTGTCATAAAATTCCCTCTAAAATGTTTAAGAGAAGGAGACTCTCTGTAGAGGAGATAGTTGTTTTTTATGAAAAACTTCTTGCTAGCGTGTTGTGTAATAATCCAGCGTGTAAGGTCATATTTACAGTTAGTCCGATAAGGCATATACGTGATGGTTTACATGAAAATCAATTAAGTAAGTCTATTTTGTTGTTAGCAATAGAACAGATCGTAAGTAAAAACCCTTCGCAATTATTCTATTTCCCAGCCTATGAACTATTACTAGATGATTTGCGTGATTATCGATTTTATTCGGCGGATATGATTCATCCTTCCCCTACAGCTATTCAATACATTTGGAGCTTTTTTCAAGATCAGTTTTTCAATACAGAAACAACAGATTTAATAAAAGCGTGTGAAGCGATTCAGAAAAAGATAGAACATCGTCCATCAAACCCTAAATCTGCTGAGTATCGTGGTTTTTTGGAACAAATACTGTTAAATATTAGTGCAGTTCAAAGAAAATATCCGAACTTAGACTTTGAAAATGAGCTAAAGCTATGTCATACACGATTAAATCTATAGAAAAGCTATTAAAAGCAAAAAGAATAGGAGATACAGATTACACCATCCGTTGGTTGCTAACAGATAGTAGATCTTTAAGTTTTGCCACAGAAACACTTTTTTTTGCCTTGCAAACAAAAAGGAATGATGGAAAAAAATTTATTCCAGATCTCTATGCACGCGGTGTACGTAATTTTGTAATCTCGTTAGAAAGTGCGCAGGAGTTCACTTTGGATCAATACCCTGAAGCCAACTTTTTATTGGTTTCTGATGTACTGTTAGCATTACAACGGTTAGCCGAACTTCATCGTGAAGAATTTAGAATTCCTATAATTGGAATTACAGGAAGCAATGGAAAAACGATAGTGAAAGAGTGGTTGTATCAACTTCTCTCACCCAATGAGACCATAACCCGTTCCCCCCGTAGCTATAACTCACAAATAGGAGTGCCTTTGTCTGTATGGCAATTAGATGCTCAGTCAACACTGGGAATCTTTGAGGCCGGTATTTCTAAAGTGGAAGAGATGCGCTCATTACACCATATCATTAAACCCACAATAGGTATTCTTACGAATATAGGAGGAGCTCATCAAGAAAACTTTTTCTCCTCTCAAGAGAAGTGTATGGAAAAACTTACACTTTTTAAAAATTGTGATGTTTTAATCTACAATGGAGATGATCAGTTGATTAGTAACTGTGTCTCAAAATCAATGTTGGCCGCACGAGAAATAGCGTGGAGCCAAAAAGATATGGACCGTCCATTGTATATATCAGATATAGAGAAGTCAGATGCCTATACAATCATTAAATATCGTTATTTAGGAATGGAAAATCAGTATCAAATTCCATTCATAGATGATGCCTCCATTGAAAATTCTTTAAACTGCTTGGCTGCTTGTCTTTACTTAATGCTGTCTGCAGAGGATATAGCAGAACGAATGGCAAAACTTGAACCAATAGCTATGCGTCTAGAGGTTAAAGAGGGGATTAATGGATGTTTGTTAATCAATGATAGTTATACATCAGATTTAGCCTCATTGGATATAGCTCTTGATTTTTTACATAGAAGAGGACTGCAAAGTAGGCAGAACTGTACGCTAATCTTATCGGATATACTAGAGTCCGGACAAAGTACCTCTACTTTATACAGGCATGTTTCCCAGCTTGTAAGAAGAAGAGGCGTAGCTAGGATGATAGGGGTAGGACGAGATATTAGCTCCTCTGCTCATCAGTTTGATCGGATTAATGCACGTTTTTTTACAACTGTAGATGAACTTATTGATGCAATACATCGACGTGATGTTGTTCTAAACAATGAAATCATACTTTTAAAAGGGGCTCGACAGTTTCATTTTGACCAATTAGCAGAGTTAATTGAGCTTAAAGTACATGAAACAATCCTAGAAATAAATTTAGAGGCTTTGGTTGATAACCTCAATTACTTTAAAGAAAAAATTAAGCCTAGTACTAAAGTAATGTGTATGGTTAAGGCTTCGGCTTATGGTGCAGGGGCTGTAGAGATAGCAAAAACATTACAGGATCGACGAGTAGATTATTTAGCGGTTGCTGTTGCTGATGAAGGGGCAGAGCTAAGAAAAGAGGGTATAACTTCCTCCATAATTATAATGAATCCAGAGAAAAGTGCTTTTAAAACCATGATAGCGAATGTTCTAGAGCCAGAAGTCTATAGCTTTGACTTACTAGAAGCACTTATTCATGAGGTGGAAAAAGAGGGGATTACAAACTTTCCGATTCATTTGAAACTAGATACAGGGATGCATCGTCTTGGTTTTCTACCTGAAGAGATCGATTTATTAATAGAAAGACTGCAAAGACAAAAAGCTG
>JASLCM010000102.1 GCA_030151845.1 Bacteroides sp. | reverse complement strand
GCAGCTAAATTAGGGCAAAGAACCTCCATTCACAACTTATAATAAATATAAATTGCTTCTTTCAGTATAAACTCGGCCATTTTTACCTGTAAAATAGCAACTTTTTAATATATTTGATTTTTTAAGAATGGATCTGCGTTAAAATATATTTGAATATGATTAGAAAACTATTATTCCCAACTTATATTACCAATAATCTAACCTCCCTTATTCTCTTAGTTTTCCGAATCTTCTTCGGGTCTCTCTTTTTATGGCATGGATTAACGAAATGGGGCAACCTAGAAGTACTTTTAACCACTGGTTTTCCTGATCCTATAGGTGTAGGAGTTGAAGCTTCCATCTATCTAGCAATTTTTGGAGAGGTTGTTTGTTCGCTAGGACTTATCTTTGGAGTTCTAACTAGACTTGCCACTTTACCTATGATTACCACGATGAGTGTTGCTTTTTTTATAGTACATCAGGGCGACGCTTTTTCACACAGAGAGCTGGCATTTATCTACCTATTTATTTTCTTGTTTTTCCTTATAACAGGGGCTGGAAAATACTCCGTTGATCATTGGATTGGTAATAAAATTGACCATAAGAGGAAATCGAGAAGGGTTACTTCTAAGTTCTAAAATCAGAATAAAGCTGCATTTTTTATATAAATAAACCTTTTAATTAAAAAAACTGGCTATATTTAGGCATTCATAGGTTATTATTAACTAAAACAGATTGTTATGAAAAAGAAAAAATTACATTTGGCAATGGCCGTTATTCTAAGTTCTTCCTTTTTATTTAGCTCTTGTATTGGCTCGTTTGGGCTTCACAATAGGTTATTATCATGGAATCAAAGTATAGGTGATAAGTTTGTAAATGAACTAGTGTTCTTAGCATGTAATATTGTTCCTGTATATCCTGTAGCTTATTTAGCAGATGCTCTTGTGATTAACTCTATTGAGTTCTGGAGTGGATCCAACCCTATGGCTAATATTGGTGAAATAAACAAAGTTAAAGGAGAAGAGGGTTATTACTTGGTTCAAACTCTAGAGAATGGTTACTCAATCACCAAAGAGGGTGAAAAGGGTGAAACTAAACTTGTATATAGCAAGGAGGATAATGGCTGGAATGTAATAGCTAATGGAGAAACTACTAAGCTGTTTGAATTTAACGAAGATGGTACAGTTAAACTAGAAATGGCTGATGGTTCACAAGTTAATGTTCCTTTAAGCCAAGTTGGTGTAGACCAAGTTAAGCAATTAACAGAGAAAGATTTTGCATTAGCAAACTAAACTAATAAGCATTTTAAACAAAAAAGAGAGGTAATTAATTACCTCTCTTTTTTGTTTAAAAGTATATCCCCCTCTATATATAGCAAATAGATTTTCCTCTTAAAACTACGAACTAGATCAAGATTGTATGAAACGGTGTACTTGTAAGTCATAGATAGAGGGAGACTTATTAAATTACCTATAGCTATTCATTATAGATATAGGAGTTGGATCCACTCACAGCCCACTTAAACAGAATAAGCAAGCAGACTACTTAACTCCTCTTCAATAAATTAAACTGAGAGAGTAAAAAAGGGTATGAACTTATGCTAGAAGGGATATCCAATTGCAAAGTGAAAAGCAAAATCTCGTGAAAATTTGGGGTTTGCAATGGGGTATCGATTTCTACCTTTCTCAAATTGCGGATTAATAGCCTTCATTCCTCCATCAAAACGAAGAATAAAGAAATCTAAATCAACCCGAAGCCCAACTCCATAAGCTACTGCTATCTCTTTGTAAAATTTTGAAAATTTAAACTGACCACCAGGTTGATTTTCATAGCTATTTATGGTCCAAATATTACCTGCATCAATAAAAGCAGCACCTTGTAACTTCCAAAAGAGTTTTGTTCTATACTCAATACTAGCATCTATTTTTATATCACCAGACTGATTCATAAAGTTCCCATCGCCAGTAAAAGAGCCTGGACCTAAATCTCTAACGGACCACCCTCTTACACTATTAGCTCCACCTGAAAAGTACCTTTTCTCAAAAGGAATTAGTTTTGCATTTCCGTAAGGATAAGCCAGCCCTACTCCTACATGATAGGCTAAAGCGTTACGTTCATCTATAATTAAGGTTTGCGAAAAATCAAAATCACCTTTTAGGTATTGAGCATAAGGAATGTTAAATAAAGCATACTCACCATCCTCTCCTCGTGATCGATTGGTTAATTTTGAGTAAGCATATAAGAGGTTCCCCGCAGCCTCAACTCCAAAACGGATAGAATAAGAGCTCTTTAAACTTCTTCTTTCAAAAGGGTTGGTACTCATACGTCCACTGTTGTAAATGAAGTTATAAGAGGAGTTTACTATCAACCGGTCTTTATAGTTATACTCTACGATATAGTTGGCATTATCTCCTAAATAATCCTCTGTAAACTTTTCGGAGATCCAAGGCATATAAAGGTAGTTAACATCTAATAAATCAACTTTATGCTGCGTCCTTAGTTTTCGTAACCATTTGTAACTCCAAGTTCCAGAAGCAACTGTTCGGGTAAACTCTGGTCGCATCTGGTAATTATACTGTAAGCTAAACTCTGTTGTTGCCCTCAATCTCTTCTTATAATCGGAGGATAAAAAGGGAAATAAGAAACGAGGGATATTTAAGTTGGCCTCTACTCCATATTCTTGATAGTTGTTGTCACGATATCCAGGTTGCAACTCGGATATTGCTTCAAATGCTCCTCTAAACTTGACTTGAAAAGTCTCAGATCCTTTAAAGAGATTCCTATGTTGAAAGGAAACTGCTGCAGCGGCTCCTAAATCGCCTGCAGTATTTGTTCCATCTATTTCAAATATGACAGATTTTAATTTATTCTTAGTAAGTAAAACATAGGTAGACAACGCTGTACTATCTTTTTCCGACTCTGCAAATCGTACATTGCTATAACGCAATGCTCCTAAACGTCCAAAATTTTCATAAGTCCGCTGTACATCGTGTGAGTTATAAAGTTTTCCCTGAACAATTCTATTATTATCTACTAGTATTTTAGGTCGTAAAAATAATTTATCGTTAAAGTAAATAGGGAATCCCTTGCAATGTAGGGAGTCGCTTATATTTATGCCATTGACACTTGCTGAGTTCAACAGGTCAAAGTCGGCTATAAAGCTAACCTTTCCAATGCGATATTGCTTATGGGAAAGAGTCTCATTTCCATCCAAAGAGCGCCTTTTGTGTAGATGCAGAGTCAGGTCGATTTGATAACTATTCTTAATACTATCCGCTGTATAGGTGATGAAATCTTTTGTAAATCGATAGTAGCCATTTTGTGAAAGATAGTTGGTTATTCGATCACGCTCCAGGTCTAATACGGCCACGTTCATCAACATTCCTGTATGAAGCTTACTTTTTGTTGCATCTTGTTTAAGAAGTTCTGCTATTTTTTCATCTCGGATATCCCAGTTGATGGAACGAACAGTATAGGGTTTACCTGTATGCACGCTATAACTTAAATATGCTTTCTTCCCTTTAGTACGAAGGTTCTTCTCTACGGTAGCACTCATATACCCCATATTCTGTACCGCTTTCGTTAACTCTTCTTGTGTTCGAATAGCTTCTCTCTCACTATAAAGTACAGGAGCATCTCCTATTCTTCGTAAAAAACGATTCATCCATTTTGTAGAGTCTCTCCCTGAAAGATTATAGATATAAAGCTGTGTTTTAAAGAGATTAAACCATTTTGTATTGGGGTTTTGTCTCATATAAAGCCTGAGATCTGCAGGGTCCACCTCTTTAGAGTCTGAGTTAATTTTAACTTTCTCTAATAAATAGGCATCATGAGGTACATACTTCGTTGCCGAACAGGCAGACAAAAGTATTAAAAAAGTGAGAGTTAAAAGAGCGTGGAGTTTTCTCATATATTTATATGTGACGCAAACAATACAAAGATAATTCAACTTTTTTGTTCAAAAAATTATTTATTCAATCATATTGCTATCTTCACTCACAAACAAGTTTAATGAATAGTTGTTCCAAACATCTTCTAATTCAGCAATAATAATGTAAATTTGCAATTGATGATAAAATGAAGCCATGAGAGAATATACCACTTTAAGTAAAAAGAAAATCAAGCTAATAAAATCCCTAGAGTTTCGGAAATTCAGAAAGTCCTCTGGACTTTTTCTTGCGGAAGGTCCAAAGCTTATTGGTGAACTGCTCCCCTTCTTTCGTTGTCACCTACTGGTTGCAACAAAAGATTGGTATAAGGAAAATCCAACTGTAAAAGCGGAGGATTATGTTTTATCATCGCCCGAGGAGCTCTCTAAAGCGAGTCTTCTTAAAACTCCACAAAATGTGTTGGCTCTATTTTATCAGCCTACCTATACGGTAGACTTATCAAAATGTACAAACAAACTGAGTTTAGTACTTGATGGTGTACAAGATCCAGGTAATCTTGGTACAATAATTCGTCTAGCAGACTGGTTTGGAATCGAATATCTCTTTTGTTCTCCAGAGACTGTTGATGTGTATAACCCTAAAACAGTACAAGCTACCATGGGAGCTCTTGCACGAGTTAAGCTTAGCTATACTCCTCTTCCCAAACTTATTGAAGATTTTACCTCGCTATCAATACCTATTTATGGTACTTTTCTATCTGGAAAAAACATTTATGAGGAGGAACTGAGTCAGCAAGGAGTTTTAATTATGGGAAATGAGGGACAAGGAATCAGCAAGGAAATAGAGAGCAAGGTGACTCACCCTCTTTATATTCCCAACTACCCTCTTAATAGAGAGTCTACAGAGTCACTCAATGTTGGTGTTGCTACAGCAGTTGCCTGTGCCGAGTTTCGCCGTCAGGCTTTAAAGAAGTAAGGTTTATAGGATATAGCTGATAAAGTCCCGGAAGCAGCTTTTTTGAGCACACAAAAGTGTTTATGTGAGAAGAGTTGGTCTCTTCTAAACTATTGTCTGCTTTGCGTTCAAACTCTACTTCTTCGTCCACTAAAAGAACCAAAAGCCCTGGAACCCAAACTGTATTTTCTTCTTCTCTAACAAAAGGCTTTATGCTCCATTTTCCACTGCTAAGGCTTACTATAGACCGTGATAATAGTTGTTTCTCTTTAACAAGGTAGATCTTATTTGCTAAAAAGCTACTCATTTACTTTTAGAATCTCTTGTT
Source organism: Bacteroides sp. (assembly GCA_030151845.1). GTDB lineage: Bacteria > Bacteroidota > Bacteroidia > Bacteroidales > Bacteroidaceae > Bacteroides_E. Next base: position 13,457 of record JASLCM010000102.1, on the reverse strand, counting down.
TTTGAATCTTCTGAGGCGTTATTTTATCTGTATTCTGTACGCGTTGTACACCTTGATCTCGTAAAGCTCTTGGATCTCTACCAGCTGGAGCTATTGATTCTGTTTCTTGTTTTTTTGTGTTTTTGCTTTCTTCCTGTTCTGGTAAGAGTACATCTGTTTTCTCTAACTCGTCTTGAACGGGGGTAGCTATACTATCTGTAGCATGGTATCTATACAAGAGCACTTCATTAATAAGTAGTTTATGCACAGAATCTGGTATAACTGGCAAATACAACCATCCTTTAACCTCCCTTAAAGTCCACAATGAGTCTGAATAGAGAGTTAACGTATCTCTCCCCTCCATCGACAAGAGTTGATAGGTTGAGACGGTTGAATCATTTTCAAACTTCATGTGTAAAGATGCTAGGATTGGGTAGAGAGAATCTATCTTATTGCTTGGAGAACGATAGTCCAAAATCCACTTCAAAGTATCACGCTCTTTAAAGTTTGTATCTGAAGGTAAGGTAAATGCTAATTTATTGTTTAAGGCTGTAGTGTATAATTCATACACGCGAGGCCATGCCCAAACATCTATACTATCACCCGGCTGACTTTCCAAAGGTCTGTTCTCTCGTTTCGCAATTAAGGTATCAACAACCGCCTTCTCGTTACGGTAGCGCTCACTTACATCTTTATAGACCTTTGACAGTAACTCTGCGTTATGACTATACCATCTCATGGTACTATCAAACTCGGACTTGGTTATATTGTGTTTATGAAAAACGGCTTCTTCATAGAGTGCCCTTTTATAATAATCACTATAGGGTAAATCTTCTGAATAAGACTTTGCTAAGTGGTAATCGTATAAAACCTCTTTTAGTTTTTCAGGGGGAATAACCTCCTTGGGAACTTTAACAGAGCACCCAACTAAACATACAAGCAAGGTTAAGACAGCGCCAATGTATCTATTTTTATATTTTTTACTCTTTTGCATCTGTTTTCTTATCGAATAAGTGAGACTCATTGAGGTGTTTTCTATAGAACAGTAGCAAAGCTATTATTCCACAACTAATACAAGCATCTGCAAAGTTAAAAATTGGACTAAAAAAGATGAAATGCTCACCACCAACAAAAGGCATCCAACTGGGCCAATTTGTTTCGATGATGGGGAAGTAAAACATATCAACTACTTTCCCATAAAAAAGGGAAGAGTACCCTCCCCCTTCGGGTAGGAATGTTGCTAGCTCTGTTGGTGTACTTTCTGAAAAGATAACACCATAAAAAACACTATCTATAATATTTCCCAATGCACCTGTTAAAATGAGTGCTATACAGATAATATAACCTGTATTTAATTTCTTCTTAATAATCTTATAGAGATACCAACCAATAACACTAACTGCAATTATGCGGAAGGAGGTTAAGAATAGCTTTCCTACAATCTCCATACCAAAGGCCATACCATTATTTTCGGTAAATAGAATATAAAACCAATCGGTAACGTGAATACTTTCATGCCAATACATGGATGTTTTCACTACGACCTTAATTAGCTGATCTATAAACAGCCCCAAGACGATAATGAGAAGAGCAATTCTTCCCTTTGTAAACCATTTTTTCATTAAAGATTCTTCTTTCAAATAAAGAACAAAAGGTTGACTACTCATGGCATTGCCAAGTAATCAACCCTTTCTATTTATCATTAAAACTTTTTAGCCTCTTCTGTCATTCTTTGCTTCAATACTCAAAGTTGCATGTGGCACAGCTCGCAAACGTTCAGCAGGAATTAACTTACCTGTAACTCTACAAACTCCATAAGTTTTGTTTCTTATACGAACAAGAGCAGCTTGTAATCCTTGGATAAACTTTAATTGTCGTTGAGCAAGACGGGTTGTCTCCTCTTTCGACAAAGTACTAGCTCCTTCTTCTAAAACCTTATAGGTTGGAGAGGTGTCATCGGTATGGTTACCATCGGTCCCCATAATACTCTTCTTCATCATTTCATAGTCTCGCTGAGCAAGCTCTAGCTTTTCCAAAATTATTTCGCGAAACTCCTCTAATTCGGCTTCCGAATACCTAGTTTTTTCTGCCATAGTTTTATTTGTTTAAAGGTTAGTGTTTTTATTTTGCTCGACTAATTTTAACCATTAAGTTAAAACCATCAAACTCAAGCTCCTCGCCTCCTTCAATCTCATCAACAAGTTTAAGAGAAGTAGCTAAGACTTGTTTACAAATATAGCCATTATATTCATCTACAGCACTATCTGTAGAACTATTTTTAGTGAGCTCAATTGTAATCTTATCTGTTATCTCTAACCCGCTAGATTTACGTAAGTTTTGAATACGATTAATCAATTCTCTGGCTATTCCCTCTTTACGTAATTCTTCTGTTATAGTAACTTCTAAGGCTACAGTTAAGGTTCCTTCATTAGCAACTAGCCAACCTGGAATATCTTCATTAAAAATCTCAACGTCAGAGAGATTAATAACAACGTTAGTTCCATCTTGAAGTGCTAACTCAATCTCTCCTTCACGCTCTAATTTTTTGATATCTGTTTGTGGTAGCGTATTAATTGCTTTTGCAACAAACTTCATCTGCTTACCAAATTTTGGGCCAAGCTTCTTGAAGTCACATTTAATTCCTTTCACAAGAACTTCTGAGGAGTCATCTACAAAATCGATCTCTTTGACATTAACCTCATTTAAAATCAACTCTTTTAATGCTTCGATTCGCTGTACTTCTCTCGCATCTGTAGAAGGTATCATGATACGTTGTAAAGGTTGACGTACCTTGATATTTACCTTGCGGCGAAGTGCTAGAACCATTGAGGTTATTTTCTGGGCTAGATCCATTCTCGCTTCAAGCTCCTCATCAATTATTGCCTCATCATATGCTGGAAATGCAGCAAGATGAATTGATTCTACCTTTTCCCTCTCAGTAACAGCTATCAAATCCAAGAACAATTGATCAGAATAGAATGGTGCTATAGGAGCCATTAATTTACAAACAGTCTCTAAGCAAGTGTATAGCGTTTGGTAAGCCGATAGTTTATCGGTAGAAAAACCTCCTCCCCAGAAACGTTTACGATTTAATCGAACGTACCAGTTAGAGAGATTATTATTAACAAAATCTGAGATTAAACGACCAGCCTTAGTTGGTTCATACTCCTCATAACAGGTATCAACCTCTTTAATTAAGGTATTAAGAACAGATAAAACCCAACGGTCTATTTCTGGACGATCTGCTAAAGGTACATCTGGTTTACTATAAGTGAACTCATCCACATTTGCATATAGAGCAAAAAACGAATAGGTATTATATAAGGTGCCAAAGAATTTGCGTTTAACCTCATCTACTCCCTCTACATCAAACTTCAGGTTATCCCAAGGAGAGGAATTAGTTATCATATACCAACGCAATGGATCTGAGCCGTATTTTTCAATAGCTTCAAAAGGATCTACTCCATTTCCTAAGCGCTTGGACATCTTATTCCCATTTTTATCAAGAACAAGTCCATTCGATATCACATTCTTATAAGCATACTTATCAAAAACCATAGTTGCTATGGCATGGAGTGTGAAGAACCAACCTCTTGTTTGGTCTACTCCTTCAGCAATAAAATCTGCAGGATAAACATTTCCCTCTTCTAGTAATTCTTTATTCTCAAAGGGATAATGAATTTGCGCATAAGGCATAGCCCCAGAGTCGAACCAAACATCAATAAGGTCTGCCTCTCTCTTCATTGGTTTTCCCTTAGGAGAAACAAGTATAATATCATCTACATAAGGTCTATGCAGATCAATTTTATCGTAATTTTCTGCCGAGTACTCTCCCGGTGTGAAGGCTAACTCTTTTAATGGGTTATTTTTCATTACACCAGCAGCCACAGCCTTCTCTATTTCATTATATAACTCTTCAACCGAACCAATACAAAGTTCCTCTTCATGGTCCTCTGTACGCCAAATGGGTAATGGGGTTCCCCAATACCTAGAGCGGCTCAAGTTCCAATCATTCAGATTCTCTAACCATTTACCAAAGCGTCCTGTTCCAGTTGATTCTGGTTTCCAGTTTATCTTCTTGTTTAACTCCATCATACGCTCTTTGCAAGCGGTAGAACGAATAAACCAGCTATCTAATGGATAGTACAAGATAGGCTTATCTGTACGCCAACAGTGAGGGTAGTTATGAACATGTTTTTCGATTTGAAAAGCCTGATTGTTCTGCTTGAGTAACATACATATTTCAACGTCTAAAGACTCATCATCTTCAGTTAAAGTTGGGTCGTATGCATTTTTCACAAACTTACCTTCAAATGCTTTATATGCATCAACATTTACTCGTGACTCTATAAATTCTTGATCTAACTCATCTAATAGGTAGAACTTTCCTGTTAAATCAACCATTGGGCGAAGATCACCTCTCTTATTTATTAACTGTAAAGGTGGAACACCTGCAGCTTTTGCAACATTGGCGTCGTCTGCACCAAAGGTAGGCGCAATATGAACTATACCTGTTCCATCTTCGGTTGTAACAAAGTCTCCTGCGATTACACGGAAAGCATTCTCTCCTGGATAAATCCAAGGAATTAACTGCTCATATTCTAATCCTACAAGGTCGGCCCCTTTAAATTCGGCTATAACTTTGTAGGGTATCACTAAACTTCCCTCTTTGTATTCCTCTAATGATAATCCTTCTGCTTTTTTACTAAAGTGAGCTGTCAATAAATCTTTCGCTAAAACAACTGTTATAGGATCTCCAGTATATCGATTGTAGGTACGTACTGCAACATAGTCTATTTTATTACCAACGCAAAGAGCAGTATTAGATGGAAGAGTCCAAGGAGTAGTAGTCCAAGCCAAAAAGTAGGCATCTCCCCATCCTTGTAAATTCTCTGCAGGATTTTTTATCTTAAACTGAGCTACAACTGTTGTATCTTTCACGTCACGATAACAGCCCGGTTGATTCAGCTCGTGCGAGCTTAGCCCGGTACCAGCTGCTGGAGAATAGGGTTGTATCGTATAGCCTTTATATAATAAGTCTTTTTTATAAAGTTCTTTGAGTAACCACCACAGGGTTTCAATGTATCGATTGTCATAGGTTATGTAAGGGTCTTTCATATCTACCCAGTATCCCATACGATGAGTTAGGTCTTCCCACTCCTTAGTGAATTTCATCACATCTTTACGACAGGTTGCATTGTACTCTGCTACAGATATTTTTTTACCTATATCTTCTTTTGTTATACCTAAAGTTTTCTCTACACCAAGCTCCACAGGTAAACCGTGTGTATCCCACCCTGCTTTTCGATTCACTTTAAAACCCTTCATGGTTTTATAGCGACAGAAAATATCTTTAATAGAACGAGCCATTACATGGTGAATACCAGGCATTCCATTAGCTGAGGGCGGTCCCTCATAGAACACAAACGAAGGAGCACCATCGCGCTCAGATAAACTTTTAGAGAACACCTCGTTCTCATCCCATTTTTTAAGAACATCCTTATTAACTTGTGATAAATCTAATTGAGAATATTCTGTAAACTTTTTGCTCATTCTATGTATCAGTTTTACTATATTAGACTTAATAATATTACTATCTATTATTATAAGTGTGCAAATTTACAAAAACATTTGCTTTATACATAAAAACCTTTTGTTTTTTCCTTCTTAACTTCATTTTATAAAGCAAAAAGACATATTGTTCTCCCTATTTAAAACATAAAAGTTTCTTACAATGAACAAAAACTAACATTTATCTGTTTGTATAGGCAAATCAACACAATAGATGATTATGAAAATGAAAAAGTATTTATTGATTATTTTAGCTGCTGTTGGCATAACAACAGCTTCATCAGAAGCAAAGGCTCAAAGCCCAATTCGTTACGGTGCAAGAGCTGCGTTAAACCTTTCTCAGTATAGTGGTGATATACCTGGAGACATGAAAGCTGGTGCAGCCTTTGGTGTTTTTGGAAACTATGCACTTACTCATGAGCTTTTCTTACAAGCTGGATTAGACATTAGTTTAAAAGGTACGAAAGATAAGGTTATGGGAGTAAAAACTGATTTCAATCCTATCTACCTACAGTTACCTATTCATATAGGATACAATTTACCACTTAACCACATCTCTTCTTTGAAGTTTAGTGCTGGTCCATACTTAGCTTATGGATTAGGAGGAAAAGCCAAAGTTCAGGTTGGAGATGCTACTGAAAAAGTAAGCGTATTTGGTAAAAATAAATCTCTGCACCATTTTGATTTTGGATTTGGTGGAAAAATGGCTTACCAATACGACTTCATTGAAGGCTTTATTGGTTATGACTATGGTATTACCAATGCATCTAAAATTTCTGGAGTCACAGCCAGAAACTCGAATTTATATTTAGGAGTAGCTTACCACTTCTAAAACAAAACTAAAAGGTCCTCAATTGAGGGCCTTTTTTTATTTCATATTTTCAGCTGTCGCCTTTCTGAAAGTAATCACAAAGCTAAAGCGAAACAAGTAAAAGCTATACCACTCATTTTCAATATCTAATTGTAATCTTATACAATTATGCCTCAATTAGAGGAGTAGAGCAGAGATAAAAGAGAACAACAAATAAAAAAGTCTGCATATAAACATTATTAGTTTACTCTCATTTTTTTCACTAGTTTTGCAATTTATTTCAGAAGGCTACCCTATTAAAAAGGTATTAAAAATAGGAGACGAAAGTACGATGTGATACATACAACAAGCTTAGCCTACTTTTTAAGACATCGATACTAAAGGAAATCAATAGGATAAAATCGACCGAAAAGTCGAATTATTATTAATCTTTTAATTATAGCACGTACATGAATGCGCATGAAGGTTTTAAAAGTGGTAAATGGGTAGAAGAGATTGACGTTAACAGTTTTATCTTAGAGAACTATACTGAATATACTGGTGACGAATCTTTCTTGGCTGCACCAACTGATGCAACCACTCAATTGTGGAGTCAGCTATCAGAAATGTTTAAAGTAGAAAAAGAGAAAGGGGTTTATGATGCTGAAACATCTATTCCTTCTCAAATAGATAGTTATCCTGCTGGATACATCAATAAAGAGCTTGAAACTATTGTAGGTGTACAGACCGACAAACCTCTTAAAAGAGCCATATTCCCTAATGGGGGACTTCGTATGGTTAAACAAAGTTTACAAGAATACGGATATGAGCTTGATAAGAATACAGAGGAGATTTTCACAAAATATAGAAAGACGCATAACGACGGAGTTTATGCAGCCTATACCTCTAGCATAAGAAAAGCTAGAAGTAACTCCATCATAACTGGACTTCCTGACGCCTATGGAAGGGGAAGAATCATTGGAGACTATCGACGAGTTGCTCTCTATGGAGTTGATCGTCTTATAGAACAAAGAAAAAACTACTTTGCTCAACAAGATCCTGCAGAGATAGATGATACTATCGTTCGCTTCAGAGAAGAGCTAACTGATCAAATTAAAGCGCTACAAGCTCTTAAACGAATGGCTGCAGCCTATGGTTTTGATATCTCAAAGCCCGCAGCAAATGCTCAAGAAGCAATTCAGTGGACCTACTTTGCCTACTTAGGTGCTATAAAAGATCAGAATGGTGCAGCCATGAGCCTTGGTCGTGTCTCTACTTTCTTAGATATCTACATCGAACGTGACCTGAAAAATGGGGTGATCACCGAGGAACAAGCCCAAGAGTTTATGGATCACTTTGTAATGAAACTAAGAATTGTTCGTTTCCTTCGCACTCCAGAGTACGATGACCTTTTCTCTGGTGACCCAGTTTGGGTAACCGAATCGGTTGGGGGAATGACAAAAAATGGCCGTTCTTTAGTTACTAAAAACAGTTTTAGATTATTACATACGCTATATAACCTAGGACCTTCTCCAGAACCAAATCTAACCGTTCTGTGGAGTGAAGACCTTCCAGCAAACTGGAAAAAGTATTGTACCAAAGTTTCTATTGACACCTCATCTCTTCAATATGAAAATGATGATTTAATGAGAGATCAACTTGGAAACGACTATGGTATTGCATGTTGTGTTTCACCAATGGAGATAGGTAAGCAAATGCAATTCTTCGGTGCAAGAGCCAACCTACCCAAAGCTCTTTTGTATACCATTAATGGTGGAAAGGACGAAGTAACCAAGGTGCAAGTAACACCTACTTCTTATGAAAAGGTTACAGGAGAGTATTTAGAGTTTGATGAGGTTTGGAACAAGTTCGATAAGATGATGGACTGGATTGCTGAAACTTATGTGAAAGCATTAAATATTATCCATTACATGCATGATAAATACTCCTATGAAGCTCTAGAAATGGCTTTACATGACATTCATGTTAAGCGTACACAAGCCTTTGGAATAGCAGGAATTTCTATTGTTGCAGACTCTTTTGCAGCCATGAAGTATGGTAAAGTTAGAGTAGTACGTGACGAAGAGGGAGATGCTGTTGATTACATTGTGGAGAAAGAGTATGTTCCTTATGGAAATAACGATGACAACACAGATAAGATTGCGGTTGAAATCGTGAAAAAATTCATGAATAAAATTAGAAGTCATAAAATGTACCGTGATGCCATTCCTACGCAATCTGTACTTACAATTACATCGAATGTTGTTTATGGCAAAAAAACAGGAAACACACCTGATGGACGTCGTGCAGGAGAGCCCTTCGGACCAGGTGCGAACCCCATGCATGGTAGAGATACTAGAGGTGCTGTAGCCTCACTCTCCTCGGTAGCTAAGCTTCCATTTGAGGATGCAAACGATGGCATCTCATATACTTTTGCTATAACACCATCAACACTAGGAGGCAACATCGATGAAAAGAAGGAGAACTTAGTAAGCCTATTAGATGGATATTTTAACCAAGGAGGACAACATCTTAATGTGAATGTTTTTGATCGTAGTCTCCTTATTGATGCTATGGAACATCCAGAAAAATATCCTCAGCTCACTATACGGGTTTCAGGATATGCTGTTAATTTTGTAAAACTAACCAAAGAGCAGCAGCTAGATGTTATAAACAGAACGATTACAACTAAATTCTAAATAAATAAAAATAGTCGAGAAATTTCTCGACTATTTTTATCTAAAACCTAAGCATATGACTAAAGGTTATATACACTCTTTTGAATCCTTTGGAACCAAAGATGGACCAGGTATACGTTTTGTTCTATTCTTACAGGGTTGTCCGCTTCGCTGTCTTTACTGCCACAATCCAGATACATGGAAGAGAGAGGATCATAAAATGAGCTGGACGCCAACTGAGGTTTTTAAGGAGATAAACAAAGTGAAAAACTTTATTAAGAAAGGAGGAGTTACCGTATCTGGAGGAGAACCTCTCATGCAGGCAGATTTCCTTTATGAGCTATTTTCAATTTGTCAAGAGGAAGGTATCCATACAGCTATCGACACCTCTGGAATACTACTTACCGATGCTATAAAGAAAGTAGTAACAGTTACAGATTTAGTTCTTCTAGATATTAAACACATTAATCCTAACAAGTATAAAGAATTAACAGGACAACCTCTCCAACCCACATTGAACTTCTTAGACTATCTTCAAAAGATAAATAAACCCACATGGATTAGGTATGTTCTCGTGCCTGGATATACAGATAGTGAAGAGGACCTAGAGAACTTTGGAAAGAAATTAGCTGCCTACTCCAACATCGAAAGAGTAGATATCCTTCCTTTTCATCAGATGGGGGCTCATAAATGGAAGGAATTAGGACTTAAGTACCAACTAGAAGCTGTAAGTCCACCATTAAATGAAGATATATTGAAAGTTGAGAGACTTCTTAAAAAGTTTAACCTCCCTATTCACTCTCAAGCATAAAAAAATGGATCCTAAATTTAGGATCCATTTTTTATAAAACTATTTTTAAATTAATGTTTGCTTAAGTAATCTGCTACACCATCGTGTGATTCCTTCATTGCATCTTTACCCTTAGCCCAGTTTGCAGGACAAACCTCGCCATACTTTTCAAAATGCTGTAACGCATCAACTGTACGTATAGCCTCATCTACACTACGTCCTAAAGGTAAGTCATTTATCACACAGTGACGAACAACCCCTTCTTTGTCAATTAAGAATAGACCTCTGTATGCTACAGGAGCTCCTTCACATACCCAGTCACCATTCTCATCTGGAGCATATTTACCAGCTAGTACACCAAACTTCTCTGAAATAGACTTTGAGAAGTCTGCTACAATTGGATATTTAACTCCTTGAATTCCACCCTCTTTTTTAGGTGTATTTAACCATGCAAAGTGCGATTGCTCAGAGTCTACAGAACATCCAACAACTGCAACTCCACGTTTTTCAAACTCTTCAATTTTCTCCTGAAAAGCATGAAGCTCTGTAGGACATACAAACGTAAAGTCCATTGGGTAGAAGAAAAATACTACATATTTCTTTCCAAGATATTGCTCTAACGAGAAATCCTGTACAATTTCATGTCCATTTATAACTGCAGGTGCACTAAACTTTGGAGCTTGTCTTCCAATTAATGATCTCATAATTCGTCTTATTTTTAATGTTTATAATTAATCTAAATAATCACCACTAATAACAAGATAAAAGAAGATTTTGTTCGTTTTATAAAAGTTAATATAAATAAAATAGAAGCTAACTATTTATTTTTCAGACGCAATTCATACAGATCTTTTCGCCTATTCTTTAGATTTCTTACACTTCCATAAGTGTGTAATTGATTCAGTAGATCTAAATCAACATCTGATATTAAGATCATTTCAGTATTAGGTGTAGTCTCTGCACGCATACCATCTGTAGGAAAGGCAAAGTCACAGGGAGTGAATACTGCAGATTGAGCATATTGTATATCCATATTATGTACACGTGGTAAATTACCCACACTTCCTGCTATTACTACATAGCACTCATTTTCTACAGCTCTAGCTTGTGCGCAAACTCTTACTCTTGAATATGCATTTTGTGTATCGGTTAAGAAAGGTACAAATAGAATCTGCATCCCCTCCTCGGCCATTATGCGTGCCAACTCAGGGAATTCAGCATCGTAACAAATTAAAACTCCTATTTGAGCACAGTCTGTTTCAAAGGTACGCAACATCTCCCCTCCCGTTAGCCCCCAGCTTTTAATTTCATCGGGAGTTACATGCAACTTCTCATACATCTCATAAGAGCCATCACGCCGACATAAAAAACCAACATTATATAGCTGACCATCCTCTTTCTTATAAGGCATACTTCCCGTAATAATATTGATGTTATTACTTATGGCCAAATCTATAAATCGATCTCTAATCTCATCTGTATAGCGGGCAAGCATACGAATAGCCTCAGACTCTCCCAAGTGGTTATAGGTCGACATTAATGGTGCATTAAAGTACTCTGGGAAAAGAACAAAATCACTGTTATAAGCCGATACTGCATCAACAAAGTAATCTACTTGTTCGAACAGCTCATCAATTGAACTGTAACTACGCATTTGCCACTGAACCAGACCTACTCGAACCGTCTTCTTTGGAGATACAAAATCTTCTGTAGGTGCTTCATAGTAGATATTATCCCATTGAAGCAAACAGGCAAAGTGCTTCGACTCCTCATCATTGGGTAGGTAGTTTTTCATAACCCTACGCACATGAAAGTCGTTTGCAATCTGAAACGTTAAAACAGGATCAAAAATCTCTTTTTTGCGAACTTGCTGAATATACTCCTTAGGGCGCATAGAAACCGAATAGGTGTGATAGTTTGGAATTCTTCCTCCAAACATAATAGCCTTTAAGTTTAAGGTTTCACAAAGCTCCTTTCTATACTCATACATTCTTCTAGCTAAACGTAGCCCTCTATATTCAGGATGGACAAAAACCTCTATACCGTATAAAATATTTCCCTTCGGATTATGTGTACTGAATGTTTCATTACCAGTAACCTCTGCATACGTGTGGTCGTTTCTTACCAGATTATAATCAACTACAATAGAGAGAGCACACCCCACAACCTTATCATCAACAACGGTAACTATCTGTCCTTCGGGAAACAAAGTTATTAACTTCCGAATTTGCTCATAGGTCCAGCATACATCACTCCCCTCCGCATAAGCACGATAAAAAGATTGAAACAACTGCGAATAATGCTCCAGTTGTAGAGGTCGAATTTCTACTCTATTTATTTTATTCTGATTTTCCATATACCATAGAATTTTTTCAGCCCATAAGGTAGCTTATATTCACACACGATGCACGGGAATAGGGATGGATTTAATCTTTAAGTGAAGAAAGTTATCAAAAACACCTATATTTGTAAGAACGATATACAAAAAGAATAAAAATTATGAAAGCATTTGTATTTCCAGGTCAAGGAGCTCAATTCGTGGGCATGGGAAAAGACCTATATGACAATTCTAAAGTAGCTAAAGAGTTATTCGAAAAAGCAAACGAGATTTTAGGATATAGAATAACAGACATCATGTTCAACGGAACAGATGAAGAGTTACGTGAAACAAAAGTTACTCAACCCGCTGTATTCTTGCACTCCGTCATTTCGGCACTCTCTCAAGGAGAAGAGTTTAAACCAGACATGACTGCAGGACATTCACTTGGAGAGTTTTCTGCATTAGTAGCTGCTGGTGCACTCTCATTCGAAGATGGATTAAAACTAGTTTATGCTCGTGCTATGGCCATGCAAAAAGCTTGCGAAGCAACCCCTTCTACCATGGCTGCGATTATAGCATTAACCGATGAACAGGTAGAGAATATTTGCAAAAAGGTTGAAGAAGAGACCAAGGAAGTTTGTATCCCAGCTAACTACAACTGCCCTGGACAAGTTGTTATCTCAGGTACTAAATCGGGTATCGAGAAAGCTTGTGAACTAATGAAAGAGGCTGGAGCTAAAAGAGCACTTCCTTTAAAAGTAGGTGGTGCGTTTCACTCTCCTTTAATGGACCCTGCAAGGGTTGAGTTAGCATCGGCTATAGAGGCTACTAACTTCTCTACGCCCAGCTGTCCTGTCTATCAAAACGTAGATGGAAAACCCCATACAAACCCAGAGGAGATTAAAAAGAACCTCGTAGCGCAACTAACCTCTTCTGTACGATGGACACAAAGTGTGAAAAATATGGTTGCAGACGGTGCAACAGAATTTATTGAATGTGGTCCAGGTAAAGTACTACAAGGACTTGTTAAAAAAATAGATTCTACCGTACAAACTAAAGGGCTGTAATTCTTATAACGATGAACTATATAGAAAGAGCGGGTTTACACCCGCTCTTTTTGTTACTTTACAGTAAGTGTTTTAACTGCTCATTTATCTCTTATAAATCCTCAAAACAGACTTAAACTAAAAAAGCGAAAACTGTTAGTTTTCGCTTTTTTTATTTATTTCGTTAGTAACGACTATAGAGTTTTCAACTTAATGTTTCTCCATAATACTTTAATACCACCACCATCATGGATTTGAAGAGCAATTCTTCCTTGAGCCTTAG
>JASLCM010000106.1 GCA_030151845.1 Bacteroides sp. | reverse complement strand
GAAAATTCCTTCTGTCTAGTTTTTTATCCAGTAGGATTTCATAAATCCTCCTTAATTCGGTCATCGTAAATTTCTCAGGCAAAAGCTCATAGCCCACCGGGATAGTGGGGAAGACACTTCTAAGAATCTTTATCATTTTTACGATCAAATTGATCTGTTTTCGCAGAAACAACTAGAAAAAGCATGTTTTCCAATCTTTAAAAAATAAATAATTACAAAAAAGGGCGCCCTCATCTTGAATAAAGTCAACTTTAAGATCAACCTTCTTCTTTTTGAAAGAATCCTTGAGTTCTATACTCCTTTATTTATTCAATAAAAAAGAAAAGAGCAATAGCTGTAAACTCTTTGAGTCCTATACGAAGCAATTTTAAAGCCTGACTAATGCGATAATTAATGGTTTGTGGGGAAACATTAAGTTCCCTTGCTATCTCTTTATGAGTCATGTGCTTAAGCCTATTGAGTTCAAAAGCCTTTTTATAGGTAACAGGCATCTCGTTCATCAATTTTCTGAATTTTTGGAAGATTGCTCCATGAATAAAGTCATCTGGTGTAGCCACCTCTTCCGAGTCTGTTATAATTTCTAAGAAAGCCTTACGCTTTACTTCTTGGTGAGCTATTATATTTAAAGCCTTATTCTTTACCATTGTAAATAACAAAGACTTAAGAGAACGATTAGGTGATATCACAACTCTATTTTCCCAAATCCATAACATAGACTCCTGAACAACTTCCTCTGCTTCAGCAAATGAAACATACTGGCAAGCAAAAGCCACCAAACCTCGGAAGTAATATTCATAAATAGCTTTAAAAGCTTCAGGGCAGCCTAAATTGAGCTGATTTATTAAATCTTTATTCCCTTCAAAAGTATTAGACACTCAGTAGTTATATTTAATCAGTATTTATATTTAAGATTTACATGCAAACCTACAATAAAAGTTAAGAACCACAAAAGTGTCTTCAAGATTTAACTATTTAATTTGGTAAGCTCATTCACTTAAATGTATTATATTTACACATTAATCGTTAATAAAAGATTAATTTTCAGGAAACTGCTTATGAATATAAACGAAGATATACTCTTGCATTATTTTAACAACTCCCTTACTCCACAAGAAGCAGAAGCTGTTGAGCAATGGTTCGCTGCCTCTGAAGAGAATAAACAAAGGCTACATGACTTCTATGCTTTGTATAAATTAAGCGAAGCTACCAAGGCCTATGAACAAACAGATAGCACTGCAAAATATAAAGAAATAGAACATCTCATTCGGGTAGAAAAAACAAAGAATAAATTAGCTCAGCCTATTCTCTTCTCAATCCGTAAATATGTGGCAGTAGTTGCAGCCTTTTTTATAGGAGTATGCTTTTCTATTTTGGGTATCTTTGTCTCCCTCGACGCCACTCACTCTTCGTATATAGCCTTAACCAATAAAGATCAACGCTCAGAAATAGTTCTTCCTGATGGTTCAAGAGTCTGGCTTAATGCCTCTACACAAATAACTTTCGATCAACCATTATGGAGTAAAGATTATCGTTTGAATCTGAGTGGTGAGGCCTATTTTGAAGTCAAGCACAATAAAAATAGACCTTTTATCGTTTCTGCAGATGGAGTAGATGTAAAAGTGCTAGGAACAAAATTCAACGTTCGTACACGTAAAGAAGAGCAAGAAGTGATAACCACCCTACTTGATGGTTGGGTAGAAGTGTACAGTAGTAAAAAAGGAGAATCCAAAACTTTGAAGCCTGGGCAAAGCGCCGTTGTTAAAACAATTGATGGATCTACCCATCTCTTTAAATACAACAATCCAGAAGATATTTTATTATGGAGAGATGGAGAACTTATTTTTGAAGATAGGTCTCTTTTAGGTATCACAGAAACTTTAGAGCAATTGTATAACTACCATTTCCTCTTCGAAAATGAAAAACTGAAAGAAGAAATTTTTACTTGTGAGTTTTCAACAGACAACAGTATTGACTTTATTCTGAATATTTTAACCCTAACAGAGAAATTTCAATATCAAATAGATGGGAATATTATTACATTATTTTAAATAGAATGAAGGATTCATTAAATTATTTTGCTTAAAACCTGTCTTCTTTATAATCTTTTTTATAAAAATCTCTTTTTTTATTTAGTAACTCTGGATACATGCTTGTATTAGTATTGAAGTAATCTTAAAACCGCTAATTTAAAAAATACAAGTATGAACAAACACGATCCTTAAAATAGGGGGTATATACTCATGTCTGAGGTTCCCCTTAATTCTAGTTTAATCATTTTACATACCTACTTATTTATTTTTTTTAATAACAAACTATGAGACATAAATTTCATTATGTATTGTTGTTGATATTGTCTCTCTCATTCCATAGCTTTACCTACGGACAGAACACTAAGGTGACTGTAGACTTTAATAATGCAACACTCGAACAAATCATTAAAGAGATTGGCAAACAGGCATCTTTATCTGTTGTGTACAACTCAAGTGACATCAGCAATCAGCGCTTTAGCATCAAAGCTAAAAACGAGGATGCAAAAAATGTAATCGACCGATTACTTAAAAATTCAAATGTCAATTATACGATAAAAGAAAACCATTTGATTTTATCGGC
>JASLCM010000063.1 GCA_030151845.1 Bacteroides sp. | reverse complement strand
AGAAAAATACAAGGAGAAAGCCGACGTATGTAATGCCATAGGATCTCACCACGATGAAATTGAAATGAATAGTCTAATAGCACCTATCGTACAGGTATGTGATGCTATATCAGGTGCAAGACCTGGAGCCAGAAGAGAAATTGTTGAAGCCTATATCAAGCGTCTAAATGACCTAGAAGAACTTGCTATGTCCTACCCAGGAGTTACAAAAACTTATGCAATTCAAGCAGGTAGAGAACTTCGAGTAATTGTAGGGGCCGATAAGATTAACGACCAAGAGGTTAATAGTCTATCTAACGATATTGCCAAGAAGATTCAAGATGAGATGACTTACCCAGGTCAAGTTAAAATTACAGTTATTAGAGAAACAAGATCTGTTAGTTTCGCTAAATAGACTCTCATCTTATTTTACTATATTTAAAAGGACGATAATTATCGTCCTTTTATTATATATTCAAAACTATGAGTTACCAATTTGAAATTTGTACCAATTCAGTAAGAAGTTCCATTGCAGCACAAAAAGGTGGTGCAAATCGAGTAGAACTATGTGCGGCTATACCAGAAGGTGGAACCACCCCCTCTTATGGAGAAATCAAGCTAGCCCGAGAGTTATTAAACCTTAAATTACACCCAATAATCCGCCCGAGAGGAGGAGATTTTCTCTATACAGAAGAAGAGATTCAAGCCATGCTATACGATATAGAAATGGCTAAGCAGTTAGGTGCTGATGGGGTTGTATTTGGATGTCTTAACAAGAATGGAGAGATAGACGCTGTAGTTATGAGAAAACTAATGAAAGCTGCTTCTGGATTGAGTGTAACGTTCCACCGTGCCTTTGACCTTTGCAAAGATCCTTTGCTTGCACTTGAACAAATCATAGACCTTGGTTGTAATAGAATATTGACATCTGGACAAGAAACAAATGCCGAACTAGGTATTCCCTTACTGGAAAGATTAAATCATCAATCAAATGGCAGAATTACAATTTTAGCAGGTTGTGGAGTGAATGAAACAAACATTAAAAAGATAGCCACTGAAACAGGCATTAAAGAGTTTCACTTCTCTGCTAGAGAGAATTTACCTAGTAAAATGGAATATAAGAAGCAAACAGTCTCGATGGGAAATGAAGCAAGTAACGAATATAGTATTTCTATTACAACAGAAGAGAGAGTCAGAAGAACAATAAAAGCTCTTCTATCCTAATTTATAAAAACAATGAAAAAATACCTACTACTTTTATTTTTACTATCTACAATAACTGGAAAGGCTCAAGTTTTAGATGATACCGTAGAGAGCAGACTTCGTTCATTCATTCAAGCGTATAGAAGTAGTAAGGTTAACTTTGGAACAGCGAAATTAGATAGTGTTTCTATCAACCATGAAAGGCGAGAATTAAATATTTATGCGAATAGCAGGTTTGCTTATCAACCCTTTAGAGAGGAGAATGTAGAGGCAATTTACCGACATATCAAACAAATTTTACCTGGACCAGTAAATTTTTATGAAACAACTTTGTATGCAGATCTTACTCCTATAGAACAACTTATTCCAAACCTTTATAGATCGAAGAAAAAAGATCATACAAAAAATTTATCTTCACTCAAGATAACAAGAGAGGCACCTTGGGTCTATCCTCTTTCAAGGCCTTATTCTCCTAGCAAGGGACTCAGTAACGCCCATTTATCACTTTGGCAAAGTCATGGTCTTTATTATAACGGAAACAAAGGAAGGTGGGATTGGCAACGTCCCAGGTTGTTTTGCACTACAGAGGATCAGTTTACACAATCCTTTATTATTCCTTTCCTGATTCCAATGCTAGAGAATGCAGGAGCTATTGTTTATACCCCGAGAGAGCGTGACACACAAAAACACGAGATTATTGTAGATAATGATTATTCTGACTCTTCCTCTTTTATGATAGAGAATAACAGCAGACGTTCCAAGTGGAAAACCTCTACTTTACCTGGTTTTGCTAAACCTGGAGGTCCGCTTTTAGGAGAAACTAATCCTTTTCAACTAGGAAGTGCACGATATGTTGCTACAGAAAGAAAAGCAGAACAAGCTTTTACACAATGGGTTCCAACCTTTCCCGAAGAGGGTTTTTATGCTGTATATGTAGCTTATCAAACACTTCCCAACAGTGTATCTGATGCAAAATATACAGTTTTTCATAAAGGAGGTGCTACCGAATTTCAGGTAAACCAAAAAATAGGAGGTGGAACATGGGTCTATTTAGGAACCTTTGAGTTTGATAAAGGAAATAACTCCTATGGCATGGTTGCTCTTAGTAACGAAAGCAACCAACGTGGTGTGGTCTCGGCCGATGCCGTTCGTTTTGGAGGAGGAATGGGAAATGTTTCTCGCAACGGGACAAGTGGGGTTCCTCGCTATCTTGAGGGAAGCAAATACCTCGCTCAATGGGCTGGACTTCCACCAACTGTTTACAATGGAAGAAAGGGAACGAATGACTATATCGACGACATTAATACGCGATCTAATGCCATTAACTACCTTTCGGGGGGCTCACTTTTTAATCCAGGAATGGAAGGATTGAAAGTACCATTAGAGTTAAATGTAGCTTTACACAGTGATGCTGGTTACGATAAGGACAATCAAATTATAGGTACTTTAGGTATCTATACAACCAACTATAAAGAGGGTAAACTTGGATCATCCATAAGCAGATTATCCTCTAGAGACCTAAGCGACATTATCCTCACACAGCTTGAGAAAGATATACAGTCCTCTTTTAACATACAGTGGACAAGACGTAGCCTTTGGAATAGGAATTACAGTGAAACAAGATTACCTGAAATACCATCTACCATTATTGAACTGCTATCGCATCAAAACTTTTCAGATCTTGTGTTAGGACATGACCCTAATTTTAAGTTCACCGTTGCTCGTTCTATCTATAAGTCGATTCTCAAGTTTAGAGCAGAGTTATACCAATCCGATTATATCGTACAACCACTACCTGTAGAAGATTTTAAAATTGAATTTGGGAAAAAGAAAAATAGCATAGAGCTTAGCTGGAAGGGTAAAATAGACATTCAGGAGCCTACTGCAACCCCTAATCAATACCTTGTTTACACAAGAATTGGACATGGAGGGTTTGACAATGGTACAGTGGTGAACGGTAACCACTATCAATTTATTCTTGAACCTGGAATAACCTACTCCTTTAAAGTAGCGGCCTTAAATCAAGGTGGAGAGAGCTTTCCTTCAGAGATACTAACCGCCTATAAAGCAAAGAAGGAGAAAGGAAGAGTTCTGATTATTAATGGTTTTGATAGATTGTCTGGACCTGCAACTGTACGCTCTGAAGACAATCTAGGATTTGATATTCCACGTGATCCAGGTGTACCCTATCTATACGACCTTGCACTTTGTGGTGAACAACTCTCTTTTGATAAAGCTGGTGCTGGAAAAGAGGGACCTGGAAGCTTAGGATATAGTGACAACAGCTATGAAGGTTTAAAAATAGCTGGAAACAGTTTTGATTACCCTTTTATTCATGGAAAGGCGATTCAAGCAAGTAGAGTCTATAGCTTTGTCTCCTCTTCAAAGGGAGCCGTAGAAAAAGGAGAAATCGATCTTTCACAGTTTCAAGTAATTGATTTAATCTTAGGCTTACAAAAAAGAGAGAAGTTTAACCCCTCTAGCAATGCTAGCTATCCTACCTTCTCTCCCGAACTACAGATTGCATTATCGGCCTATACTCAAATTGGAGGTAATCTTCTCGTTTCTGGTTCCTACCTAGCGAGCGACATGTTAGGATCTCCTAAGGACAAAAGATTCATAGAAACCATTTTAAAGTATAGCTTAAACGAGCAGATCAAAGACAAACGAGTTGAACGTATTCATGGACTCAACCAAGTACTTTATTTACCGAGACAATTGAATGAAGAGAGCTATGCTGTCACTACACCAGAGAGCTTACTTCCTGTTGGCGACTCTTTCCCCTTTTTAACCTACGAAACACAGCAAACTGCAGCTGTTGCTTATCCTGGTAAAGAGTATCGAACTGTTGTTTTAGGTTTCCCTTTTGAAAGTATAATGGGTGTTAAAGAACGTGGAGAGATTATGGCTAGTATTCTTAACTTTCTACTAAAATAAAAAGGAAGAAGCTTTTATCTTAGTAGAAAGAATCTATCTTTGTTCTATAACCTTTAATTAAAGTAAGATGAATTACACAATACAAGCAAACAACTCAGGAACAAGAGTTATTGAAATAACTGAGTCTCATTTAGAAACAATAGAAAAGTACAACCTGTTTGCACATTTAATAGGCAGTACTGGAGTAGTAGATGAACCTGTTTTAGATCGGTTAAGACTCAACATACGATCTCTTATTGCAACATTAGAGGAGGATTGTAGAGATT
>JASLCM010000047.1 GCA_030151845.1 Bacteroides sp. | reverse complement strand
GGTACAGAGACTCCTAGTAGAGGGTGGAGCATATACACATGCAACCCTACTATCTTCCGAATATTGGGATGAGGCTGATGTGGAGATAAGTAAAAAAAAGTTAGGGCAAGGAGTAGCAGCTCCTTGTTTTACTCAGTTTTCTAAAAGAATATACTATACCTTGTTTGGGGAGCAATTTGTAAAATACTACAGATGGGTGGATGATGACTTATTGACCAAATCTATCTAGGATTTTAGATTTTTATCTATAATTATATATAAAACTTAGAATTAATACCTTATATAGCAAAAAATGTTTCTATTTTTGCATGTTGTTAAATAAACCATTCTAATTAGATGAAAAGAAAGTTATTGCCTTTAATTACCATTTTAATACTTGTAGCATGTACTACAGTCTCATGTTTAAATTCGGATGATGAGGAGTTTGTATTCAGTTCAGATGATACAATACATTATTTTGAATTAGATACAATTTATGGTAAAAGGTATCCCTTTACTATAGATAATCGCAACGGAAAAATTTTCAACCAGACCCCTCTACCTGCTGGAGCCGATACAATCATTAATAAAACACTGATTTCTAAAATTGTAGCAGGTGGTGTAATTACAAAAAAAGATACAACAGTTTTTGACTATGCGAACGATACTGTCGATTTAACTAAGCCGTTAGAACTTATGGTTTGGGCAATGAATGGGGTTGACAAGAGAGAGTATACTGTAAATGTAAAAGTGTATAAGAATCATCCAGACTCTTTAGTTTGGAAGAAAACAGCAGAATCTTTTACAAACAATCAACTTACAGGAAGGCACAAAAGTGTTTGCTTTAATGAGCAGATCTATCTGTACCAACTACAAACAGTCTATTTCTCCTCTGTTGCTGATGGACAGAAGTGGGAGAAACGAGAAGTTTTAGGAGTACCCTCTGGTATAATTCAATCTACTCCTATCGTTTTTAGAGATAAGCTTTACTACGTTGATGGTTCTGGTATATATCAATCAGAAGATGGCTTCCAATGGGGTAAGGTTAATACAACTGTTGAAATAAAGCAGTTATTAGCGAGTAACTCTTCTACTTTGATGGGAGTGGCTAGTAAAGGAGGTAAGCTTTGGTATAGCAATTCGCAAGATGGAGAGACTTGGACTATAGGTCGTGAAATAGCGGATGATACTTTTCCTTTAGCTGATATCTCTTATAGTTCCTATTTAACAACAACTGGTTTAGAAAATACAATGATTGTAGGAGATCCAGTCGGAGAAAATGTTACTCCATGGTTTACAGACAATGGGCTGAATTGGGATAAGTTAGTTCCAGCAGCGCAATATGCATGTCCTAAATTAGAATCTCCTGTGTTGTTTCGATATAATTCGAAGTTCTACTTGGTTGGTGGTGACTTCTCAAATATATATGAGTCTGTCTCTGGTATGAATTGGAGAGCTGTGAAGAAGAAGGTGTTATTGCCAGCCGAATTTAAAGATAGATCTACTAGTTATTCGGTTGTAGTCAGTCCAGATCAATTCATTTGGTTCTTTTGGACAAACCCCTCAGCCAACGAAGAAATTTGGAAAGGAATTCTTAATGAATATGCTTCGGAACTGTAATGTAGAGAGTTTATAGACTTGTCTTATGCAAGAAAAAGAAATTGATTTAGCCAGAATACCCAAACATATTGCCATAATAATGGATGGTAATGGAAGGTGGGCCAAGGAGCAAGGAGAGGATCGAAGCTACGGACATCAAGCTGGTGCCGAGACGGTTCATGACATTGCTGCCGAAGCTGCACGCTTGGGAGTGAAGTACCTTACCTTATATACTTTTTCCACAGAGAACTGGAACAGACCATCCGATGAGGTTTCGGCCTTAATGAGTTTGCTGATGGAGTCTCTAGATGATAAGTTATTTATGGAGAATGACATCAGTTTAAAGGTTATAGGCGAAATGGGTAAACTTCCACAAAATGTACAAGATAAACTAAAAGGTAGTATTGAGAGAACTGCAAAAAATAGCCGCATGTGTTTGGTGTTAGCCTTGAGTTACTCCTCTCGCTGGGAAATTTCTAGGGCTATGAAGCATATAGCTAAGGATGTTTGTGGTGATAGATTGTCTATTGAAGAGATCACTGATCAAACCATCTCAAATTACCTTACAACTAGCTTTATGCCAGACCCTGACTTACTAATTCGAACAGGGGGAGAGTGTCGTTTAAGTAATTACTTGCTTTGGCAGTGTGCCTACACTGAGCTCTATTTTTGTGATACCTACTGGCCAGATTTTAAGGAGAAGGATTTAAAACAAGCTATTTTTGACTACCAGTCCAGAGAAAGAAGGTTTGGAAAAACCAGTGAACAGATAGATAATATTTAAGTTTAAGAAAAGATCAAATACAATATAGATGCGTCATCGTTATTTTACAATACTACTAATTTTAGCAGGAATCTTACTGCTTACTCCAACATCGAGTTTTGCACAAGTAGATGTTGCTGAACAACAGGGTGAAAAACCTGTTATTCTTTACTCTGGTGCCCCCAAAAGATATGTTATAGCTGATATACAGGTCGAAGGGGTGAAAAATTATGAAGATTATGTGTTAATTGGTTTGTCTGGTTTATCTGTAGGGCAAACCATTACTGTACCAGGGAAGGAGGTAACTGAAGCCATTGAGCGTTACTGGCGACATGGACTTTTTTCTAATGTAAGAATATCGGCAGATAAAATAGTAGATGATCAAATCTATTTAAGAATAGGTTTAACACAACGTCCTCGAATTTCTGATATTCGATACCATGGTGTAAAAAAATCTGAGCGTACAGATTTAGAGAAGAAACTGGGTTTAGCTATTGGAAATCAAATTACTCCAAACTTAGTCGACCGAGCAAAGACAATTATTAAGCGCTATTTTGATGACAAAGGGTTTAAAAATGCTGAAGTTATTATTGCGCAACGTGATGATCCGAAAAATGAGAATCAGGTGATTGTTGATGTTGATATCGATAAAAAAGAGAAAATTAAAGTGAAG
>JASLCM010000031.1 GCA_030151845.1 Bacteroides sp. | reverse complement strand
AGCTTGTTTATCCGCTAGGGGAGAGAAGAGCTCTTCTTTTATCTTCTTTTCAATCCGTGGTGTCTCCTTTGCATAAAGAAGGTAATAGTATATTTTGTTTAACTTTACTCCAAAAGTAGGATCCTCATTGAAAAGCTTTAATCGAGCTACTGTTTTAGGATAATATTCAAGAATATTACTGTGGAAAACAAAAGCTATACTAATTGCAACTAAGGCTCTTTCAGAGAGTCTTGGTTGGTCGCTTAGTTGGTAAGTATTCATTAGCCACATTAGTTTTCTTTCGTCAAAGTAGTGGCTAAAGCTTAGTAGAACAGCACTAATTAATAAGATTTTATCAGTTTCTGGAATTAGCTGATCTGCAATAAAATCATTCCAGAACTCATACTCTTGGCTTTGCCAAGAATCGCTAAAACGAACCATCTCGAAAAGAGCAGCTTGTGCCTCCTCTCTTTGGTGCAATAGATAATCTACATTACCTCCTGGATCCAACTCTGTAATAGAGAGATTCTCTGTAAACCCTTTTAACATCGCATAGATGTCTTCTTTGCTAGGCTTATTTGTTCTTTGTTGATAAGAGGCTCTTTTTCTGTGTAACGAAGTCTCCTCGATTCTATCGGATAGAAGGAGAGCAGCTAAACAGGTAACCTCAATCATTTCACGTATTAAGTCTTTGTGCAAATTGTTACGCTCTGGATCCTTAGTACCATTCTTCATGTATTCAAGTAGGTACTGGTAAGAGGTTTTTGCCTGTTCAAACCTCATCCGGAGCTGCATGTCGGCAGTATGTACTAAGTAAGGCTCAAGTAAAGCGAGTGCTTCTTGAAGTCTATTAGTTAGCAACAGCCGCATTATATGTTGCTTTCGATGTTGTATGTCCTTTGTTGTAGTCATGAGACCTTTGTTTGTTATTCTTCTTGTTCGTATTTAAAGATACAATATTATATATGAAGAGTAACAAAGAATGTGCCAATAGTAACAAAAAGAGGTGAAGTGCCAGTTTGGCTGGAGCTAAAAGATACTAATGTTGGTTTTTGTAGTGAGAAGCTCCAACGCTTTCACCCCCATTACTGAGTTTCCTTTTTTGTTGAGTCTTGGACTCCAAACAGCAACAGCATATTTTCTGGGACAGATGGCAGCAATTCCACCCCCAACCCCACTTTTTCCTGGCAAACCAACGAGGTAGGAGAATTCACCCGCTTCGTCATAAAAACCACAGGTTTGCATGATCGCATTTATACGTTTTACCTGTGAAGAGGTCAATACTGTCTTACCAAATTCAAACTTGTTTTTATGATCGGCAAAGGGGATAAAAGCTTGAGCTAACTCCGAACAACTCATACTGATTGAACACAGACGGAAATAAAAGCGGAGAACACGCTCTATATCATTCTCAATATTTCCGTAGTACTTTAGCATATTTGCAATAGCAGCATTCAGAAATCCATTTTCTCTTTCGGAAACAGCCATTTTTTCATCGTACTTTAAATCGGGACACTTGCTGATGGTTTGTACGAAGTCTAGAAACTCCTCTTCTGGATATTTTAACTGACTTATTAAGATGTCTGATACAACAATAGCACCTGCATTTATGAGGGGGTTGCGTGGTCTTCCTTGCTCTATCTCCAGTTGAATGACTGAGTTAAAAGCACTACCAGAAGGTTCTACACCTATTCGTTCCCACAGCTTTTCACCCAATAGGTGAAAGGCCATAGCTAGAGAAAATACTTTAGATATACTCTGTATAGAGAATCGTGTTTGGCTGTCACCTATCGCATACTCTTTCCCTTTAATCGTTTGAAGAGCTATTCCATATTGATCAGGGTCTACATGTAATAACTCTGGTATGTAAGAAGCTTGCTCGCCAATTGTTGCATATTGGCGAGTCTCTTCTACTATCTCGGATAATATCTTTGCATAATCCATAGCTTTCTATTTAAAAGGCAACCTGTACTTGTGCTTGAATCAGATTTGCATTGTCATGAAGATGCTTATACTGATAAGTATACTGCGCCTGTAGTCTACACTTTGGATAGAACCAGTACTGAATTCCCGCAACATAATTTGTCTGAATCTCATTCATAGTAGTGTTGTAGTTAAAATAGTCAAAAGATGCAATAAAATCAAGCTTAGGAACAACATTACATACTGTGGTTAAATAGCCTCCTTTGCTGGTCACATACCCATCTTTTCCCTGTAAAAACTCAGCACGTAGAGAGAAAGGAGAGGAGTGAAGATCAAAACCTGCAGCCCATCTATCTCTCCTGTAATTATCACCAACAGCTATTTCGGGATTGTAAGGAGAAGTTGCAATAGCATGTCCTTTTCCTTTAGAAAAAGATCCACTCAAAGCTAACCAATTCGTTGGATGTAGGGTAAGGTTTGCTACTAAATCTTTGTTGTTGTTTTTATCCTTTACATTAATACCTTGACCATTCATAAGAGCTAACTTATAACTAACTAGGTTTTTAAGTAAATTACCATGTAACATAAAACCTAAATCTCTACCTGCATGCCCACCATAGAGTTTGTCGCTAGGAGAGACAGCTGCTAAATACCGAACCGCTTGTGAGCCTCCATCAATTACCTCAAGTTGGGTAGGAGACATTGGGTTTTCGATAGAAAGTGGAGTTTTAAATTGTCCAAATTGTGTATTTAAGGCATCGCACACCCTATAGTTACTGTAAAATTCCAACACTTTACTTCCTGAGAAATTATACATAAATAAGGCAGACCAATTAGCTGTTATATCACCTTTTATGATGAGGATAGCTCGCTTGATGTCAAAGCTGTTGCTCTCTTCCTCAGCATGCTCATAATTGTATCCAGCTTGTGCATACCCCGATATCGATAATCTCTCTTTTAGGGTATTTGTTAGTTGGGTTAGATTTTCTTGAGCCACTCCTGTTGCAGCGATAGTAACTAATAAAGTAAATACAATAATACTACGTTTCATTCTATAAAAAATTTAATAAGTCACGAATTTCCATTTACAAAAGATGTTCTCTAGTAGGTCGGTTAAAATAAAAAGAATAAATCCAAGAACGCTGATAGCAACGATTCCCGCATACATCTCTGTATAATTGATACGCATCCAAGCATCAACAATAAAATAGCCCATGCCTCGGTCTGTTCCATAAGTCTCAGTAACAAATAAAACAGAAATAGCCGTACCTATTGCTACACGAAGGGTAGAGAGCAGCTCGGGCAGTACAGCTGGAAATAAAACATGTTTAAATGTTTGCCACCGGCTACTACCCAAAGACCGAGCAATAAGAAAGCTCTCCTCAGGGATACGTTTTAATCCATCTCGTAAATTTATTGTGATTTGGAACACAAGAATAAGAAAGATCATGATGACCTTTGTGAGATCTCCAAGTCCGGCCAAAAGCATAACTACAGGGAGTAAGGCTAGCTTAGGAATAGGGTAGCTAAAGTAGATTAATGCATCTAGTATTTTGGAGGTATGGTTCTCTTTCACCATAAATAAAGCAACGATAAAGCCAACAAAAAGAGCAGTTCCAACTCCCCACAGTAGTCGAACTAAACTTGCCCAAAGATGTTTCGATAACCCATTTTCTAAAACGGTAGGAAAGCTAGCATATACCTTTAGAGGGCTAACCAAAGCCTGTAGTTGTAGCAATTCTGCTGCAACAAACCAAATCGCATTTACAAGAACGATTCCTGCTACTGACTTAAAGAAGAGAATACCTATTTTTTTCATAACCATGCTTTCTCAATGATCGTATAAACTTCTTCCTTGCTAGGATTCTTAAGAGAAGCTAGAACCTGTCCAGGTGCGGGGGTAAATAAGATGACATGTGTACTTAACGACAGAGCCTCTTCGAGGTTATGTGTGATTAAAAGAGTTGTTACTTGATGTTTTTGCCACACCTTTTTAAAAAGCTCCCTACTTTTAGCTGCAGTGAATGCATCTAAAGCCGAAAAAGGCTCATCCATTAGTAATACGTCTGGATTTTGAATAAAAGCCCTTGCCAATGCCACACGCTGCTGTTGTCCTCCACTTAACTGGTTTGGAAACCGGTCTAGTAAATCTTCTAATCCGAGAGTCTCTATAAACTCCTTAAAAAGAGCAGGAGATGGCGTCGTCTTTTTAAGCGTATGAGGAAAAAGAATATTCTCTTTTACTCTTTTCCATGGCAAAAGTCCAAACTTTTGAGGAACTACTCCAATGTTATTCCCTTTATCTCTAGGCTGTCTGTTATTTATTTTGACCTCCCCTGTATAGTTGGACAGAACTCCAGCTAAAACATGGAGCAAAGTCGACTTTCCACAGCCAGAAGGACCAACGATAGCACAAATCTCTCCCTTGCTCACTTCAAAAGAGCAATTTGCTAAAGCCTGTGTACGCTGTTTTGCATTTGCGTAGGCTACCGATAAATTTACAATCGATACCATATCAATTATTAATTCTCTGTAAACTCACTCGCAAGAATAGTGTCCCCCGTATACTCTTGAGGAATAAGTTTTTTTCTCTTTAACCATAGAATAACCTGCATTAAAGTCTCTTTAGTTGGAGCGGTAGCTGGTTTATAGCTCGGTGTCTTTATCCTTTCTGCCTGCTCTTTGGTCACCCCTAACTCCTTCTGTAAGAAAGTTTGTAAGGTATTAGGTGTCCAGCCTTCCATTTTTTCTATTGCTAAATTATAGCCTTTAAGAAGAACTTTAATCTCCTCCTCTTTCCTAGAGATAGCGTTGTGAGTAAACATTGTTCCTGTAACACTGAGCTCGATATCCTTAGAAGTAGCAAGAAGGGGAAGTCCATTCATTTGTGCAAGAGTAGCAAAAGGATCAGGAAAAACAGCAGCATCAATTTGATTGTTTTGTAACATCTCTAACCGCAAAGGAATCTTGTTTATTTCGGGTTTATTAATCTCCTCTGGGGTGATTCCAACTTTTTTAATAAACTGATCTGTAGCGAACTCAATGACTGTATTTCTAGAAACAGCTACATTCTTTCCCTTGATCTGGTTCAGTGTCTTTAAATTACTCTCTTTCGATGCAATAAAGTAGAAAAGTCCATCGTTCTGCATCACTAACTTCAGCGGAATTCCATTTGCCGCCTGTAAAAGAGCTCCGGTATAATCGATGATTGTTCCATCAATAGCTCCCGATTGGAAAGCAGCATCTCTATCATTGGCCGAGAAAAAATTAACTATAGCTACATCAAGGCCAAGCGAATCGTATATTCCCTCATTTTTTGCTACAGCAAAAGGAAGATAGTCGACAGATGGCATAACCCCTAGCTTTATCAACTGGAGGCTTGTTGTAGTTGTGCTCTCTTTTTTGGCCGACTGACAGCTAAATAACATGACTACGGTTGTAATTAATCCCAGTAATAGAACGTTGAATTTCATACGCTGATAGAATATAAAGATACAATAAAAGGCAACCTTTAGGGTCGCCTTTTACTTATAAAGGTTTACTATTATTCTTTGATAGCAGCTATACCTGGAAGAGTTTTTCC
>JASLCM010000022.1 GCA_030151845.1 Bacteroides sp. | reverse complement strand
CTAAAGCTCTATTCAAAAGAGATTTATCCTTTGGTTAACCTCTATGTTTAAAACAAAATAATGCAGCTAACTAGGCAGTGGGAAGACGATGTGACTTTATGGCAATCCTTCGTAGAAGGAGATAGGAGGGCCTATGCCTGTATCTATGAGAAATATGCCAAGGAGATGTATCGTTACTGCATGCACTTCACAGAGAATGAGGATCAGATTGAAGATGCCATTCATGATCTTTTTGTCTATATCTTCACCAAACGAAAAAACCTTAAAAAGGTAAAGAACATCAAGGCTTTTCTTTTTGTCTCTGTACGTAACGAAATCTTTAAGAAAGGCAGACTCGCTAACTTAGAGTTTAGACTGGATGCTGTTTCCGACCGACTCCTTACCGATGGGGAGAACATGGAGATGGAGCTTATTCGGCAGGAGAGTAGGATGGAGACCAATTCTCTTTTGAAAGAGCTAGAGTCTCTCTTAACTCCAAGAGAGAAAGAGGCCATCTACTACCGCTTCTCGCAACAACTTTCGTTTCGATACATTTCAGAAATAATGAATATCAAAGAGCAGAGCGCCAAGAACCTAATTTCTAACTCCATTCAGAAGATGAGAGCACAGGTAAACTTACCTACTATAATCTCCCTTACCTATTGTTTGCAGCAACTCTCAGAGTTGATAAAGTAGCGCCAAATACACCACAAATTAAACGATGATTGTAAAAATAGCAAATTCGGATGATCCGCGTTTGGTTGAAATATGGGAGAGTGCCGTTCGTGCAACACACCATTTTCTCAAAGAGGAGGATTTTCTGTTCTATAAAAAACAACTTCCAACCTATTTTAGGCAGGTAACCCTCTATGGGTTTAAACAAGACCACACCCTTGTAGGCTTTATCGGTGTGGCTCACTCTAGCCTAGAAATGTTATTTGTGGAGAATAACCACAGAGGGGCTGGAATAGGAAAACGATTAGCTACCTATGCCATGACCCAGCTAAAAGTAACCGAGGTCGACGTTAACGAACAGAACACTCAGGCTGTTGGCTTTTACCAACATTTGGGCTTTCGGGTGGTGAAGCGATCTGCTTTAGATGGCGAGGGGAGAGGATATCCCATTCTACACCTGCAACTGGAGCAGTAAGCCCTCTCTCCATACCAAACAAGTCCTGTAGCGAATCTGTTTCTCAAAGTTATAGAAAAGAAAAAGCGCTAAGAATTACTCCTAGCGCTTTTTTAATGGTCCGTTTCTAAACCTACTTAACGACTGCTCCCATCGTTTTACTGTTTCGAGGAGCTTTAGCCTGATCGGTAGTTAAGAACTCCTTATCTACCGGTAAAATAAAGCTCGATGTGAGTTGATTGAGTTCTGATTCATTCAAGCCATATTCCCGAGCAGGGTTATTCTTACCCAATAGCTTGCATGCCTCTCCAAACGCACCAACATCTTCTAGTCCGGAGAGCATTGTAGCAGGGTCAAATACCACTCCAGCTACGGTTCCTCCATCAATGTCTGTAAGTCTGCTGCCCACAACTGATGCCTTGGTTACAGCTTTACCCTTTCCTTCGCCTGTTCCGTCTGGTGCACGGTTACCAGTTAGGATAGAGTTGTAGAAGCTAATTTTCGCATCGGCCGATGATTGGAACCAGGCACCACCTTCTGTTAGTCCCTCGTTATTTGCTAGCGTACAGCTAATTAAATCTATCGTAGCCTTATGTGCAGCGAGAGCGCCTCCTTTACCTCCCGTATTGCCATAAAGCGTAGAGTTTACAATCACTGTTTGTGAGTTTTCACGAACATAGACTCCACCCCCAGCTCTTGTAGGTTTATCACCGTTTCCATTGTTGTTGTTATTGGCAATGGTAGAGTTATAGATGTAAGTGTAGGTTACCGAGCTCTTATCGTTAGGGTAGGCATAGATACCAGCACCAACGCCACTTGTTGTATTTCCTATAACCTTTGAGTTAAGAAGTTTAAGTGTTGCTGCATCATTAAATATTCCACCTCCATTTCGTCCATCTCCAATGTTAGAGTTGTTTTCAACGATGCATCGGTTCATGCTTAGCTTTGCTTGATCAAAGAGATAGATACCTCCTGCATGATAGCCCGAGTGGTTATCAGCAACGATACAATCTTCCATTTCGACTTCAGATTTTGCTACAATGATCCCCCCTCCGTAGAAACGGTAGTAAGGAGAATTGTTGATGGTTACACTACCTGTTCCATTGGTTTCAGCCACTCCATCCTTAATTTCTAAACCAACCAAGTGAACCTTTTTACCAGCTTCAACAGGAGCTGTAATAGCTACCGTATGATAGACCGATTGTGCTCCATTTTTACCAGAAAGTACTGTTGGATATTGCTTTGGATCGGCCTTTGCACCTTCAACAGCATCGGCAGGGAACCCTCCAAAAAGAGATACATTGCTATGAATCTCAAAGGTAACGTCCCGACTGTCTCCTGGTTTTCCACCTGTGATCGTTTTTGTAGGTGTATAAACACCTTCGGCAAGGTAAAGTATGTCGCCACCAATCATTTGCTCCATGGCAACTTCAAGTGTAGTTGCTTTGCTCCAAGAACTACCATCGGCTTCAGGATCTCCATCTACTTTAATAAAGTATTCGGAAGTTTCACCAGGTAGTGTTTTAAACTGTTTTATGGTAATGTATTTTTTGTACGCATCGGTTACACGCACCTCTATCTTTGTTTCTCGATCTAGAGGAGTACGATTGTAAGCAACAGTAACCTTTAAAACACCATCACCAAGTCCGTTACTCTTTTCAATACTTGCCCAGGAGTCGGCCGCTTCGGCTCTCCAGGGTAGATTAGATTGAATAGCTATCTCTATTTCTCCACCTTTGTGGTTCACATCAAACTGCTCCTGATTAAACGATAGATTGGGATCTAATGGGGTAAAGGAGCTGTCCTTATTCTCTTCCGAGCAGCCTACAAAAGAGAGGAGCAAGAGAAAGAGTAAGGGGAAATATATCTGTTTAAATTGATTCATTGTTCTTACTTGTTTGAGATGATTACTAAACCATTTGCCACTTTTCGTTCAATTCCACCATTGTCGGTTGGCCAGTTTCTCACTTGGAACTTATTCTCTTCCGCTGCTGGAATGATGAAAGTTGTAGAACCTCCACCGTCTAAGTTAGTTGCTTGATCGGCACCAATGGCTTGTAGGGCTCTACCAAGCTCTTCCAGTGTCATACCATTGGAGTAATGAAAGTTTCTACCATCAATCGCCATGATGTATATTGTTGTGCTGTCTTTGCTAATACCAATACAAGTTCTAGGGTGTATACTTTCGTCTAGTTGTGGCAATACTTCACCCTTGTTTACAAGAATGTTACTTGCACCTACAGCCTCTTCAAACTCATATTTGCTCTTGAGTTCATCGTATTGAGACATATCGCCCACCAATGCTTTCTTATCTTTTGTAATTACAAAGAATCCAGAAGGACGACCAGTAACCCCTTGTATACTCTCCTTTATAGCCTCACCCTTGTGATAGAGAATTCCTCTTGGAACACCATTCTTCATGTTGTAGAAGTCTGCATTTACACCTCCTAAAACACGGTGTCCCTCGCGATTTGCATACGTTGCTTGTTCACTCATCTCTTGCATAGCAAATTTGTGAGGATCGCCATTGGGAGTAGCCACCTCTATTGAAAGAGCTGGATTGGTAAGATCTACCTCAAAGAAAAAAGCATGTTGAGAGAGTCCTTTATCCGATAGGTAATGAATCTCTGTGGCAGTAACCCCCTCTGCTAAAACATAGGCAGAGTCTTTGTGAATAGAAGCAACCAAAGAGGAGTTAGCTACAAGCTTTTTACCCAACTCGGTTTGAGGGTGGGCTTCGTATTCAAAGTGGTACTCATTGTTGCTACAACTGAAAACTGAAAAGGTTAGTAGGGCTACTACCGATAATATTTGTACAAATTTTATATTTTTCATAAAGTTTTATTTTTAATATCCTGGGTTAGGGGTTAAGTTATCATTGAGTTGCAATTCTTTTCCTGGAATAGGAAGAAGAGTTTGATGTGGGAGTATGCCCAAATCTTTTATGGCACGGTTTGTGCGTACTAGATCGTGGTAAAGCATATTCTCACCAACAAATTCTCTTCTACGTTCATCTAGCAGTAGATCGATGTACTCCTCTTTGGAACTTGTAGCGAGTGGAGAAAGTCCTCTAGCTGCTCGTAACTCATTTAAACGAGAGATTCCAGCAGGTCCTTGTGCCTCGGCACTAATGAGGTACATCTCGGCAATACGTGCAACAATAAAGGGGTCTCTTCCTGTTTGTCCGCTTGGATACTTATTGATACAGGTAGATCCAGCAACATCAACGAAGGTAATGTCCAATCGCTTATCCTCGTCGCTAAAGAGTTTGATAAAAGCAGGAGAGGGTTGATAACGTCCTTGTCCCTTGTTAGGATGAGCATAGGTGTAAAAAAGATCACTGATGTTTATACCCGACTCTTCATTCTTGTTTTCAAAAGCGAATATCACCTCGCCATTTGCCTGCTTCCGGAATATCTTTTCAAAGCTATCTAGGTGGTATCTTCCACTTTTAATTAAGCTCTCGGCATACTCCTTGGCCTTCTCCATCTTACCCTGACTCAACGAAACTCTTGCAAGAAGTGCTGTTGCCGCATCCTTACAGATGAAGTACTCGTTTTTTGCATTGTTAGGGAGTAGCTCTTGTGCAAGCTCTAAATCCTCCTCAATGAAGCTCCAAACTTCCGAAAGCGGACTCCTTGCTGGCTTATCCATCGTGTTGGTTTTAAGCAAAGGTACATCGCCCCAACGTGCAGCTAGATTAAAGTAGATATAAGCTCTAAAATAAAGTGCTTCACCTTTGGTTTGTCGGGTTAATACGGTTTCGGGAAAGCCATTTATAATGCCCAACACATTATTCATTTGGTAAAGTGCATGGTAATAGCCATTCCATTGAGAAACCACATTGCTATTTAAAGGACTTAGTAACCCATTGATGGTATTGATAGGGCTACCGGTTCGTCCTTGTATACAACCTCCTAAAAGGTCGAACATGATAAAGCCTACGGTGGTAGGATCATTCTGCATGTGGTGATACAAACCTATCCTCAATGCTGGTAAATCTTTATAATTTACCGACTCGGGAGGTATAGCGCTGTGTGAATATTGATTTAGTTCACTACTGCAAGAGCTATGGAGTAGTAGAAGAAAACCTAATAATATAATTGTTACTTTTCTCATTTTTCTTGATTTATAAGGTTATAAAGTAAGGTTAAAGCCGAAGCTGAAAGTGCGTGGCTGAGGAACACCAAAAGTATCTACTCCAGCAAACTGAGGAGATAGGTTGTTACTAATTTCAGGGTCCCATCCACTATATCTTGAGAGCAATAACAGATTATCTCCTTGAAGATAAAGTCTCAAGCCTTTTAAGTAAACCTTACTTAACAGATGTTGTGGGAAGGTGTAAGAGAGTGTCATCGTCTTCAAACGAATAAAGGAGCCATCTTCAAGAAAACGATCCGAGTTCTTGGAGTTGTTCGTATCTGCATAAACTGAACGTGGGTAGTGATTCGTAGAACCTGGTCCTGTCCATCTGTTCTCTGCATATTTCTTTAAAACTCCTGTACGGTGACCTAACTTCGTTGGGTTTAATTTCCATTCAGCATAGGTATCATTGCCATACATATAGGTCAGGAAGATATCCAACTGGAAGTTTCTGTATTTAAACGTATTATTAAAACCTCCAAAAAAATCGGGGTTAGAACTTCCCTTAACCACACGGTCGTTATCGTTGATGATTCCGTTGTTATCTACATCGGTCCACTTCACATCACCCGCACGTACACCCATGGCGTATTGTGGTTCGGGCACTTCACCATCGTATTGATAGATTCCTTGTTGCTCAAAGATGTAGAAGGCACCCATCTCTTTTCCTACCTGAAGCGCACGGTTTCCACCAATGGAAATCGGACGATCATCATCTCCTAGTAGTTTAGTAATCTTGTTCTTATTGCGGGAAATATTAAATTGAGAGAGCCACTCCACTTTTCCAAATTTTAAGTGCGTGTTTAGTGTGAACTCAATTCCTCGGTTGCGCATAGAACCAATGTTAGAGATAATACTTGTAACCCCAGTAGTTGCATGAACAGGTCTGTTATACAACAAATCGGTTGTATTCTTTTGGTAAATATCCAACATGGTGTTGATCTTTCCATTAAGGAAGGTTATGTCAAAACCGAAGTCGTACTGATCTGCACGTTCCCAAGTTAGCTCTTTGTTTCCAAAGCTTGAGACTGCAATACCACTCTGGTTATCATAGTTCTTACCTCCCGAGAGGAGTGACTGATAAGAGTATCTACCAATACCTTCTTGGTTTCCTGTTTTACCATAGCTTACTCTCATCTTGATATCTGTACTACTATCTTTCATCCACTCCTCCTGATTGAGGTTCCATCCAAAAGAGACAGAAGGGAACCATCCCCAGCGTTTATCTTTTGCAAATTTGGAAGAGCCATCTGTTCGAAGGGTACCTGTTAATACGTATCGATCCTTATAGGCTACTGTTGCTCTACCAAAATAGGACTCCATCGCATAATTTGATAAGTTGGCCGAAGCTGCAAATATTTCAGAAGCCACTGTTGCCATATCAAAAGAGGGGCTAGGGAAACCACGAGCATCGATGTTGGCATGTCGCTGACTCACTTTTTGGAAAGAGTGACCTGCAATTGCACTTAAAGAGATGCTTTTGTTTAAGAACTGGTCGCGGTAGCTCACCACATTCTCTGCAAGAATATTCTTAATGGTTTGGTTACGATCTAAAATTCGTCCTTGTCCGCCTCCATAAGGGTGGTTTTCATTGTAGTAGGTGTAGTCGTACGACTGTGTGATATCTGCATTGAAGTTAAATCTCCAAGTGAGCTTATCTTTTAGTTTAAACAATGCATAGTAGTTTCCTAAAAATCTCATGTTCTCGAAATAGGCCTTCTGCTCATTGAGAACCTGTAGTGGGTTGTGGAAAACCAATTCATCTGTTCCCCCAACATAGTAATCTCCATTGGGCTTATAAGGTCTATCAAAAGGTCTTTGTAAAAAGGCACGATTAATAATGGTTGTTCCTGAACCTGCTCCTGGAACCTGGTAGTTCTTTAGGTAGTTTCCAGAAGTATTTGCTCCAACCTCCAACCAGCTAGTCATCTCATGGCTAATCTTAGCCTTAAGGTTAAGTTTCTTCAAACTATTGGTTTTAATAACTCCTGTTTGATCGGTATAGTTGGCTCCCACATAGAAGCGCGTCTTTTTAGATCCACCAGAGAAAGAACCATCTAGGTTCAAGAACTCTCCAGTTTGCGTAATAACATCCATCCAATCGGTATCTGGAAGATTACCAAATGGGTTTTGAATGTGCGCTTCGTACTTCGAATCGCCCAGCTGATAGCCATACTGCTTGTTGTAGTTATCTACCCCTTCGTTATAATCTCTAATGTAAAGCTCCGAGTTGGCTGTCTTAACTTTGTTTTTATTGGGAAACCTAGTTATCCCGGTGTTTACATTCAACTTAATGTCTGAACGTCCCTCTTTACCCGATTTTGTAGTAATCACAACAACCCCATTGGTTGCTCTAGAACCATAGATAGCAGCCGATGCCGCATCTTTTAAGATCTCTATCGATTCAATATCGGTAAGGTTGAGTGTAGCTAAAGAGCTCATGCTCTCTCCAAAGTTATAGAGGTTTGCATTGGTGTTGGTAATAGGAATACCATCGATAACATAGAGAGGTTCATTCCCAGCACTAATAGATGATGCACCACGAATGCTAATAGACTCTCCACTACCTAAGTTTCCTGAAGTACTAGATACAGAAACACCTGCAATTCGACCATCAAGAAGTTCGGCCGGACTCACAGCTTGTTTTAGTTTACTCTCATCTACAGATAGTTTACTAATGGCTCCTGTTACTAAAGATCTTCTTTCGGTACCGTATCCCACAACAACAATCTCCTCTAAGAGTTGATCGTCTTCTTTCAATAGAATGGTGTAGTTTTTATTCTCCTCAACTTTGAAGCTCGACTCTTTGAACCCGATGTAGGTCACAATTACCTTGCTGTTAAGGGGTACTTGGTTTAGGGTGAAGTTCCCATCTAAATCGGTAATAGTACCTAGTCCTAGCTCTTTAATGGCTAAGTTGGCACCAATAATGGGCTCTTTGTTTGAGTCTAAAACAACCCCCTTAATTTGTATTCTTT
This sequence comes from Bacteroides sp., assembly GCA_030151845.1. GTDB lineage: Bacteria > Bacteroidota > Bacteroidia > Bacteroidales > Bacteroidaceae > Bacteroides_E. The sequence continues at coordinate 2,152 of JASLCM010000022.1, read as the reverse complement.
TGGGAGTATTCGCTGGAGAAACGGCAGCTTGAGCAGCCTTTTTCTTCTGAATGTAGACCTGCTTTCCATCGATAGAGTAGGTCTTATCACTACCTGCAAAGAGCTTGTCTAAGGTCTCTTTAATGGTCAGGTTTTCTGTTTTTAAGCTTATCTTTTGGTTGTTATCAACATAACCCGTGTAGAAGAAAAAGATGTATTGACTCTTGTCGGTTATCTCTTTCAGCGTTTCGCTTAATGTTTTATTGTTGATCGTAAGGGAAAAACGATCCTGTAGATTTTGGTTTACATTTGCCGATAAGTTGATAGAAAGTACCAACAGCAAAAGGAGACCAACTACCCTGGATCTCTTAAAATGTAATGTTTTCGAAATCCCTAGTTGTTTTTTACTAGTGTTTTTCATACTTTTAAATGATTTATATTTTTAATATAGATTCTTTAGTGTTTTCAAGAAGGGTAGTGGTATTGCGAGTATCATTACCCTTCGCTTTTTTACGGTTAATTCATGTCATGTTCTGCTCCTCCTGTTTGTTTTATTTGGTTAACTTAATTTGGTAAATTTCTCTCTCTACATTGTAATTATATGTGATGGGTACCGATAGGCACAAACCATCTAACATTTGCTCTATCTTCTCTTTTAAATCTAAAGAGCCATAGCAGGTTAATAGGGCCGCCTCAGGCTCACACTGAATTTGCACCCCATAGTATTTCGATAAATCGGATAAAATTTTACTCAACGGACGCTCCTCATAAGAGATTACCCCTTGTGTCCAACTCACGGAAGCGAGTGCATCAACAGATTTTACACTCACCCGCTCATTGCGAATGGCATACTCCTGGTTAGGTTTTAGTGTAACGGTCTTTTCTCCTTTCTTATCTACTGCAACGGAACCCGATACAAGAACTACAGAGGGGTTATGCTCTTTTGCATAGGAGTTTACGTTTACTTTCGTACCTAAAACCCTTACTCGAACATCGTCTGTTTGAATGATAAAAGGCCTCTTTTTGTTTTTTGTCACCTCCGCATAGACCTCCCCATTTACATAGATTTCTCTTGTCTTGCCTGAGAAGCGTGAAGGGTACACAACATGTGTTCCAGCGTTGATGTGCAGAATTGTACTATCCGATAGTACCACTGAAGAGCGCTGACCGTAGGGAACAACCACCTGGTTGTAGGTAATCTCATCTACCTGACTTCCTACCACTTTATCCTCTACACGAATGTGTTTTTGGTCGCTATAGTCAATACTCTCTTCACTTTTAGTAGCAACCACATAATCATCGGCTAAAATGAGTTGAACCTCTTGGGTACGTTTTAACTCCTCTACCTGGTTATTTGCCAATACCTCATCGAAAGTGGGTTTCGCGGTGAAGAGGAGACTCTTCATACCGATGAAGAGAAGAACTCCTATCGATGCAGCTGCTGCATAGAGAAATACGCGATGCTTTCTTTGCTCTCTTTTTCGATTGGTAGACTCTATACGCTCCCACAACAACTTTAATTTTTGATCATCTACCTCTAAATTATTCGCTAGGTTAAAGTCGAGTAAGATCGATTTAGCCTCTTGGTAAGCCCGAGAATCTATCATCTCCTTATCGAGAAGAAGTTCCCAATACTCCCGACTCACCTCCGTGGGGTTGCTATGACTCTCTATGAAATAAGAATCATGTAGAAAATCTGCCGTTTGATAGGTTTTATATTTTGAGTTCATCTATAATTGCTCTGTGTATTTTTCTTGCCTTTATAAGTAAGAGTTTAAAAAGTGTAAAAAGTACTGTAAAAAACCTATCATTAACTCTTGTTAACTTTTGAGCCAATTAAAGAAGAGAAGGTAAGCTGCTCTACTTGTCGTATAAAAATAGAGAATGAGCTGGTGTTGAAAAAAGAGCATCCCTACTTTAGGGTATAGAACCAGTGGGCTTTTGAGCGATTGATACCTACTTCTGGGTATTTTTTTTAGAAAGTTGGTTCTGAGCTTTTTAAGGGTCTTTAAAGATGTAATTTTGTAAGACAGATCTTTAAAAAACGACAATAAAAGCATTATCAACTACTCTGTTTCGCTCAACTTATGTTTTAAAAACTACAGCTTTTCTCTTTTTATACCGCTGTGAAGTTTTCACTCTTGAGTATCAAAAAATCACCAAGAGGTGGGAG
>JASLCM010000017.1 GCA_030151845.1 Bacteroides sp. | reverse complement strand
GAAACCATTATCGACTCTGATATCTACAAAGACTACATGAGTGCCCCTGAACAAAACTATACAGAAGACAGAGAACTATGGAGAAAATTATATAAATCCTTCGTATTTCATAATGACTCTCTAGATGAAGTTTTAGAAGATCAAAGCCTCTACTGGAATGACGACAAAGAGATTGTAGATACATTTGTTTTCAAAACAATTAAACGTTTCGATGAAGATAAGGGTGCAAATCAAAAGCTCCTACCAGCCTTCAAAGATGAAGAGGATAAGAAATTTGCAAAAGCACTCTTTAGGAGATGCATTGAGAATGCCGATTATTATAAGGAGCTGATATCAACCCATACAAAAAACTGGGATCTTGATCGTATCGCCCTTATGGATGTAATTCTTATGCAATGTGCCTTAGCCGAAATTACAGGATTTCCTAATATCCCAATTAATGTAACGCTAAACGAGTATGTCAACTTGGCAAAACTATATAGCACTCCTAAAAGTGGTGGTTTTATCAATGGAACGTTGGATGGAATTGTAAATCAACTAAAAAAAGAGAAAAAGTTGATTAAGAAATAATATCTTTGTACTTTACTCAATTAGAAATAATTTATAAAAAAGAATTTTATGACCTTACTTACTGTACTTTTACAAGCAGCCCCCAATGCAGGCGGTGGTAGTATGATGTGGATAATGTTATTAGCAATGTTTGCTATCATGTACTTCTTTATGATTCGTCCGCAAAAGAAAAGACAAAAAGAGATTGAAAACTTCCGCAAATCTCTAGAAGTAAACCAAGATGTTATAACAGCAGGAGGAATACACGGTAGAATTAAAGAAATAAGTGACAGACACATTATGCTAGAAGTTGCCAACGGTGTAAAAATAAAAGTAGATAAAAACTCAGTTTTTGCAACAGTTGAATCGGCCAACGAAGCTAATGCATCGAAGTAAAACAAGTTATGTTCAAAAAAGAGAACATACATAAAAGATATTTAGATTTATCTAAGAGAATAAAGAACTTCCTACTCAGTGATAAGAGTAGAGAGTTCTTTATTTTTTTATTCTTTTTTTTCATTGCTAGTGGTTTCTGGTTACTTCAAACATTAAATGATGAGTATGAAACGTCTTTTAAACTCCCTCTACAGCTAAAAAACGTTCCAGATAGTATCGTATTGACCTCTTTACCACAACCCTATATAGAGGTTCGAGTAAAAGATAAAGGAACGGTTCTTATGAACTATAAAACAGCGAAGCGTTTTTTACCTGTTCCAATAGATTTTAATGAATACTTAGAGTATAAAAACAACCACGTTAGAATACCTTCGGTAGATTTTGAAAGAATTATATACAACCAACTCAACACATCCACCAGAATAAATAAGTTAGCACCTGATACCATTGAGTACATCTATTCTAAAGGAGAGTCCAAAAGGATACCCATTCAGTTAACAGGTCAAATTCAAACTGCAAGACAATACTATATCTGTGATACCCTTTTTACACCCGACTCTATAACGGCATATGCACCATTAGCTATTTTAGATACACTTAAACTAGCCTATACCGAAGCTGTAAACCAAAAAGAACTATCCGACACATTAAAAATAAAGAGCGCACTAATCAAACAAAAAGGAGTTAAGTTCCTACCAGATAATATCGAAGTGACTATCCCTATCGATGCTTTTACAGAAAAGACAGTAGAGGTTCCAATTCATGGTATCAACTTCCCTGCAGATAAAGTATTAAGAACTTTTCCATCGAAAGTAAATGTAACTTTTCAGGTTGGACTTAAAGATTTCAACCGCATAACAAAAGATAACTTTACAATCATTGTAGCCTACGAAGAACTAATCAACCAAAAAGAGGAAAAATATACCGTTAAATTAAAAAAATCGCCCAAAGAGGCAAATCACATTAAAATATCACCAGCACAGGTAGATTATATCATAGAACAGACAACCACTCATGAAGAGTAAAATAGGAATAACAGGAGGCATTGGTAGTGGAAAAACCATAGTTGCTACGATATTTAAAACTATGGGCATCCCTATCTACGATTCTGACTCGAAAGCCAAACAACTCATGGAAAAGAGTCCCACGATTAAGGAAAAACTCATTCTTTTGATAGGAGAAGAGGTATACTCCAACCAGAAAATCAATAAAGAGTTAGTAACAAAATACCTTTTTTCAGCAAGCCATAATCGGGAAAGAATTAATCAGATAGTACACCCCGAAGTTTTTTCAGATTTCCAAAAATGGACAATGGAGCAAGAAAGTCCGATAGTTGGAATAGAATCTGCTATTCTTTTCGAATCTAAGCTCAACAAGCTAGTAGACTATACTGTTACAGTTTTTACTCCTCTTGATGTACGAATTAATCGGATTTGCAAAAGAGATGGTATTAGCAAAGATAAAGCTCAAACCAAAATTGCAAGTCAGCTCAATGAGGAGTACAAACTCGCTCACTCCGACTTCATCATTCAAAATAACGATCAACAGCCACTGATTCCCCAAGTAGCAAAAATTATCTCCACTATAACAAAGTAAAACACTTATTTTTATTTTAAATAAAACATTTAATAGATAGAAATATTGTACGTTTATGGAGGAGATAGTACATTTGCCGCTATATAATAATAAACATAAATTATATTATGCTTAAAACAATATTATCTATTGCCGGAAGGCCTGGACTTTTTAAGTTAATTTCTCATGGAAAAGGGATGCTCATTGTAGAAGCAATCTCTCCCGATAAAAAACGATCTCCCGCATATGCAAGCGATCGAATAACCTCTCTTGCAGATATTGCTATATATACAGAGACTGCAGAAGTACCTCTTAAAGAGGTTCTAGTATCAATAAAGACTAAGGAAGAGAGCAAACCCCTATCTTTCAATTATAAAAAAGCTAAACCAGAGGAACTAAGAGAATACATGGGAGAAGTGTTGGCTGATTTTGACCGTGATAGAGTACACATCAGTGACATCAAGAAACTATTAAGTTGGTACAATATACTTATTGAAAACGATTTAGTAGATTTTGATAAAGAGGAAAAAACAGAAGAGGAGGAATAATCCTGATCTCACTAGAAACATAAAAGAGCTTTATAATTATAAAGCTCTTTTTTTATAATAAAAAGTGAATCAAAAACAGCTAGTATTATTAAGATTAGTGACACAGTCTATTAAACCTTTCTTCATTTTAAGAGTCTTATGTATAGATAGTAAAAACAGATTTATTATAAAACTTAATGAATTATGAGTAAAAAAATAGGACTTTTAGTAGTAAGCTGTATTTATATATTCAGCTTCACAGCTCAAGCACAGCGCCCCAGAAGAGGTTTTAATAGAAACAATGCAGTAAATACAGAGCAGCATGCCAAACAGATGACAGAAAGAATGGCTTTTGTTTATGACCTAAGTGACAAACAGAAAGCAGACTTGTTAATAATTAATCAAGAATGGGCTAAAGAGAGACAAGCTTATCGAACCACTAGAAACAGCAACAGAGTTCGCGATTGTAGGTACTGTTGTATGGATTGCAACCTGCAAGGACAAAGAGCTCTACAACGCGACTCTATCCGTAAAGAGAATCAACTAGCGAGAGATCAATCTAGAGCTGCATACTCTGAAAAGGTAAAGCGTATCTTTACTAAAAAACAGTTTGAAAAGTACACCAAAGCAGAGCAGTGGAAAAATCAGTCTAAAAGACAACCCAAAAGATAAACGAGCAGCTTAAGTGAACTAAAGGCTTCTCCACTTGTTTTAATGTTGTATTAAAAACAATAGATATGAAAAAGATTATTTCACTACTCGTTTTAACAATACTTGGCTTACAATTAGCCACAGCGGGAGAAGTTATAACTCAAGATGTAACCAAACTTCCCAAAAAGTCTCAAAGCTTCATCAAGTAGCATTTTGAGGGAGTTGAAATTTTACAAATAAAAATTGATAGCAAGTGGTATGGTTCTAAAGAGTATGATGTATACTTTAATAATGGAGGAAAAATAGAGTTTAATGGAGATGGAACATGGCAAGATATCGACTTTAAACAAAATAAAGTTCCAAACTCGGTCGTTCCAAAGAAGATATTAAACTATGTAACAGATAAATTTCCTCAAAACCATATTAGTCAAATAGAGAAAGAGAAAAAAGGTTATGATGTTGAATTGAATAATGACATGAATCTCAAATTCAACTTAACTGGCGATTTTCTCCGCCTAGATGACTAAGAAATTGCTATAACATAGAAATTAAAGGTTGACAGCGTGCTGTCAACCTTTCTTTGATTAATGGATAAGTTTCTCTTTTAAATATTGTCCGGTGTAACTCTCTTTCTGCTTCACTACCTCTTCAGGTGTACCAGTAGCTACAACAAAACCACCATTTTTACCACCCTCAGGCCCTAAGTCTATCAGATAGTCTGCACATTTTATGATATCCATATTATGTTCAATGATAAGAATAGTATGCCCTCGAGCAATGAGTGCATCAAAAGCCTCTAATAACTTCCTTATATCATGAAAATGAAGACCAGTTGTGGGTTCATCAAAAATAAACAAAGTAGGATCTGCTTTCTCCTGAGATAGGTAGAAAGCTAATTTAACTCTCTGGTTTTCTCCTCCAGAAAGAGTGGAAGAAGATTGTCCTAGACGTATATATCCTAACCCAACCTCTTGAAGAGGTTGTAATCTTTTTACAATTTTCTCCTCCTTATGCTCTGTAAAGAAATCAACAGCTTGATCAACTGTCATATTTAAAACATCATAGATAGAGACACCATGGAACATAACCTCTAATGTTTCGGGCTTAAATCGCTTACCATGACAAGATTCACAAGTCAAAGTTAAGTCTGCCATAAACTGCATCTCAACAGTTATTGTACCATCTCCCTTACACTCTTCACACCGGCCCCCATCTGTATTGAAGCTAAAAAAACCTGGTTTATACCCCATTTGTTTAGCAAGTGGTTGGCTTGCCCAAAGTTTACGTATCTCATCGTATGCCTTTAAATAAGTAGCAGGGTTGGAGCGTGATGAACGTCCTATCGGATTTTGATCTACAAATTCTATATTTTTCAATTGTTTGATATCACCACCCAACGAAGAATATTCACCCGGACGATCCGAGCACTCATCCAACTCTCGTTTCAAAGCCCTATAAAAGACATCACGAACCAATGTACTTTTACCAGATCCAGAGACCCCTGTAACAACAGTCATTACATTTAAAGGAAAACGTACATCAATACCTTTTAAGTTATTTTCTCTTGCTCCTTTAATCTCGATATAGTTGTTCCATGGACGTCTACTTGTAGGAACCTCTATCTTATCCTCTCCTAAAAGATAACGAACAGTGTAGCTAGAGGAACCCTTTTGCAGGTTCTTCATGTCTCCCTCATAAACAATCTCCCCTCCCAAACGACCAGCATCTGGACCAATATCAATAATATAGTCTGCCGCACGAATAATATCCTCATCATGCTCTACTACAATTACTGTATTACCAAGTTGCTGAAGTTGTCGAAGCACCGCTATTAATCGATCGGTATCTCTACTATGTAACCCTATACTTGGTTCATCTAAAATATATAAACTTCCCACCAAGCTACTTCCCAAAGAAGTTGCTAAATTAATTCGCTGACTTTCACCACCAGATAAAGAGTTGCTCAAACGATTCAAAGTGAGATAGCCTAAGCCAACATCCAACAAAAAGTCTATTCTATTCGTTATCTCCAATAAAATACGAGTAGCTACCTCCTTTTCATACGAAGATAATTCTAGTTGAGAAAAAAACTCTTTTAGCTCTGTTATAGGAAGATTAACCAATTCGGTTATCTTTTTACCTCCAACTTGAATATAGTTAGCCTCCTTTTTTAGTCTGGTACCTTTACATGTTGGGCATTGAGTTTTGCCTCTGTAACGCGCTAACATGACCCGATACTGAATCTTGTATTGATTCTCTTCAAGCATTTTAAAGAAAGCATTGATTCCACCAAAATACTCGTTCCCTTCCCACAGGAGTTTTCTTTGCGCTGCTGTTAACTCATAATAAGGCGTAAAAATAGGAAAGTCAAAATGTACAGCATTTTTTATTAAAGCTTCCAACCATTTACCCATCTTCTCTCCACGCCAACACATTATGGCACCATCGTATACAGAGAGTGAGCGATTTGGAACAACAAGATGCTCATCTATCCCCATAACATTTCCAAACCCTTCACAAGTAGGACATGCACCAACCGGAGAGTTAAAAGAGAACAGTTGATCGGTAGGTTCTTCAAAAGTTATTCCATCGGCTTCAAACTTCGTACTAAACTCTTTAATCTCAGTTTTATCCCCATCCAAGTAGAAACGCAACAAACAGCTACTATCTCCCTCATACATTGCCGTCTCAACAGAGTCTGTTAATCTACTAATAGCCTCTTTAGAAGGGTCAACACTAAGTCTATCTACAACTAAATATATTTCATCTTTATCTGAAGGAGTATACTCATCAATACGGATCACCTCTCCATTTACCTCTATTCTGCTGAATCCCTGTTTTAAATCCATATCAAGTTGCTCAGAAAGCGTACGGTCTGCACGTTTCAACATAGGTGTTAGAACAAGGAATCGAGTACGGTCAGGATAAGACTGAACACAAGAAATAACATCTTGCATGGTATGCTTCTTTACCTCTTGCCCACTAACCGGACTAAAAGTACGTCCTATACGCGCATAAAGTAATCGGAGATATTCATATATTTCAGTAGATGTCCCAACTGTTGAACGAGGATTTCTACTCGTTACTTTTTGCTCAATCGCAATAGCTGGAGGTATTCCCTTAATAAAATCACATTCAGGTTTACTCATCCGCCCTAGAAACTGTCTCGCATAACTCGACAAACTCTCTACGTATCTTCTTTGCCCCTCCGCATAAAGAGTATCGAAGGCCAAAGAAGATTTTCCCGATCCAGATAGGCCTGTAATGACAATCAGTTTATTTCTTGGAATATCTAACGAGATATTCTTAAGATTATTAACTCTTGCCCCTTTTATAGATATGTAATTGGTTGTTGACATAAATAATAGCTGTAATAACCTACAAAGTTAGTCAATGTTAAGACCATCTCAAATCTCACTCCTCTTTTTTAGATTTTTAAGCGATACGCTATTCTATTTTAAGAGATTTGCACCTATAAGTTTTATAATAGAACGAATATTTCCATAGAAAAGGTTTATCACTATATTTGTAGTCGTAACAAAAAAGGAAGTAATTATGAATAAGAAAATGATTCTATATCTACTTTTTGCATTTATTTTGCTCGGTAATCTGCAGGCTCAACACCCCAAAAGAGAGTTTAGAGCTGCTTGGATACAGGCTGTAAATGGACAGTTTAGAGGAATGGGAACTGCCCAAATGCAAAAGTATTTAACTGATCAATTAGACGCGCTACAAGAAGCGGGTATTAATGCTATTATCTTTCAAGTAAGACCTGAGGCTGATGCACTCTATTTATCACAAATAGAACCGTGGAGCAGGTTCTTAACTGGAACACAGGGCAAAGCTCCCACCCCACTATGGGACCCTATGGAGTTTATGATTCAGGAGTGTCACCAGCGGGGTATGGAGTTTCATGCATGGATAAATCCTTATCGCGTTAAAACTAACCTAAGTCATGAGTTAGCGTGGAATCATGTTTACAACATACATCCCGAGTGGTTTTTAACTTATGGGAACCAATTATTTTTTGATCCTGCTCTACCTGAAAGCAGATATCACATTTGCATGATCGTTGGAGATATTGTAGCTAGATATGACGTCGACGCTATACACATGGATGACTATTTTTACCCCTACCCTAAACCAGGGTTAGAATTTCCAGATGACGAGAGCTTTGCCAAATATGGAGGAGCATTCACAAACAAGGGAGACTTTAGAAGAAACAATGTAAATATTCTTATCAAACAAATACAAGAAACCATTAAAGGAGTTAAACCTTGGGTTAAGTTTGGAGTTAGTCCTTTTGGAATTTATAGAAATCAACGTACAAGTCCGCTGGGAAGTGATACAAACGGATTGCAAAACTATGACGATCTTTATGCTGATGTTCTTTTGTGGGCCAAGAATGGGTGGATTGATTACAATATTCCACAAATATACTGGCACATAGGACATCCAGCTGCAGATTATCATAAGCTGGTAGACTGGTGGGCCAAAAACACTCAAGGAAGACCTTTGTTTATTGGACAGTCTGTAATAAACACCATAGAACATACAGATCCACAAAATCCAAACATCAACCAGTTGCCTAGAAAAATGGCTATACAACGCAATTACCAAACCATTGGTGGTAGTTGTCAGTGGCCTGCAAGTGCCGTCGTTGAAAATGCAGGCAGATATAAAGAAGCACTACAAAATAGTTATCACAAATACCCTGCTTTAATCCCTGTATTTGATTTTATTGATAACACCCCTCCTGCACCTGTTGAAAAACTAAAGAAGGTGTGGACTTCAGATGGCTATATGCTTTTTTGGACTCCTGCTGAGGCAGAGTCGCAATTCGATAAACCTGTTCAGTTTGTTGTTTATCGTTTCGACAGAAAAGCTAAGGTTAATTTAGATGATCCATCTGCTATCGTAGCCATCACACGCAACAACTTTTACAAAATGCCTTATGAAAATGGAAAGAAAAAATACCGCTATGTTGTAACCGCTTTAGACAGGTTACATAACGAATCCAAAGGCGTAAGAAAGAAAGTTAAACTCTAATAGAGTTATAAAGTAAAGGTGCAGTAATTACTGCACCTTTTTATTTGTCATCAACAGAACTTTATTTTTTGTAATTTTTCAATCCTGTTTCTAAGAAGTTTAAATATTTCTCTACACTTTCATCGTATGCGTAGGATTTATTCAGTGGTTTTCCCTCATTATCAATCAGTACGTAGAAAGGTTGAGCATTTGCTCCAAACTTAACTCGCTGTAAATAACTCCACTGGTCACCAACTGTTCTTAACTTTCGTTTCTTTCCATTCTCTATAACCTCTATAGGTTCAGGTAGACTCTCTTTCTGGTCTACATACAAGGTTATAAGTACATATTCATCATTAATTAGACTACTTACCTTAGGGTCTGTCCAAACAGCCAGCTCCATTTTTCGGCAATTGACACAACCATAACCAGTAAAATCTAGCATCACTGGTTTACCTACCTGCTTAGCATAGGCCATTCCTTTCTCAAAGTCATCAAATTGCGCATGTACATCTTTATTATAAATATTAAAATCTTGAGTGTACATAGGAGGTGCAAAAGCACTAATAGCTTTCAAAGGTGCTCCCCATAAACCAGGAATCATATATACGGTAAATGCAAGAGGGAAAAGAGCCAAAAAGAAGCGGGTAACACCAACTCGACCTCCTTCATCATCATGTGGGAATTTTAACTTACCTAATAGATATAAGCCAAATAACCCAAAAATAACAATCCATAGAGCAAGGAAGGTCTCTCTATCCAAAATTCTCCATCCATAGGCTAAATCGGCAACAGATAAGAATTTTAACGCAAAAGCTAGCTCAATAAACCCTAGTGACACTTTTACCACATTCATCCAACCACCCGATTTTGGAATTGAGTTTAATAACGATGGGAAAAGAGCAAAGAAGGTAAAAGGTAAAGCAAGAGCCATAGCAAACCCTAACATTCCAATAGCAGGGGCTACAACACTACCAGTAGTAGAAACCTCTACCAGCAAAAAACCGATAATTGGACCTGTACAAGAGAAGGAAACCAGTGAAAGAGTAAAGGCCATTAGGAAGATACTTAGCAATCCACTTGCTTGATCGGCCTTACTATCAACTGCAGTGCTCCACTTTGAAGGAAGGGTTATTTCAAAAGCACCAAAGAAGGAAGCGGCAAAAACAACCAACATTAATGCAAAAATAATATTGAAGACCGCATTCGTAGAGAGTGAGTTTAAAGCACTAGCCCCAAAAATCAGAGTTATAGCCAACCCTAAAGTTACATAGATTACCACGATTGAAGCACCATAGGTCCAAGCATCACGTATCGCACGCCTTCTATCTTTACTACGTTTGAGGAAAAAACTAACAGTCATCGGAATAATTGGCCAAACACAAGGGGTGAACAAAGCTAACAACCCGCCCACAAAGCCTGCAAAAAAGATATAAATCCAAGACATGTTTTGCTGTCCGACCTCCTCACCAAAAGCTCTTAGTTCACCAATTACTGGCGTCCACCAAGAGGAGATAACTGCCTCTGACACATCTGTAAATTCTAACTCTTTTGACCCTAAAGAAAGTTTTCCTCCTTCAGCTGTAGAATTCTCTGTTTTCTGAGAGCTTATTCCTGAAGCGACCTCTTTTCCACCTTCGCCGTAAAATTCAAAGGATACATCAGAAGGAGGCAAGCAACTTTCATCATTACAAGCTCCATATTCAAGATAACCCTCTATGTAATAAGCCTCATCTAAAACCTTTAACTTCTGAACAAAAGTTACCTCACGCTCAAAAGTCCGAACATCCATTTGAAACAGCTTATCATAACTAGATAGCTCTTTTCCTATGAAAGATAACTTGCCATCTAATTCTATCCCTTTAGACCTCTCTACATTAAAACTTACCGAGGTTGGCCCTCCTTCTCCTAACTCTAGAGAGTAAATGTGCCAACCTGAGTCTATACTCCCTATAAATTGAACAACGGCTTCTGTTTCCGAAACACGCTTAAACTCTGTCTTAAAATGAACTGGGTCTTGTATTTGTGCTTGTGCTACAAATGTCGTCACCAAGAAGAGTACTATGAAATTTAAAAGTCGCTTCATCTTTTATCCTTACCTTAAAATATTCCTATACTACATAATCCACGCACGATCTATCTTCTTTTACATCAGCTAAAATCTTAGCAGCTGCCACATGATTGGGGTGAACAGCATAGGCCTTAACATCCTCTAAACTATCGAATTCACTATACAAAGCAATGTCCCATTTTTCATCGGGGTTACAGTTTAGCCCAACTTCGACTTTTCGAATGAATGAGATCGTAGCAGGCAATGCTTCTATAGCCTTTTTAAAGTCATTCATTGCTTTTTCTTTTACTTCTTTTGAAAGATTCTCTTTTAGTTTAAATAACACAATGTGTTTCACCATAATTTTTGTACTTTTATTTGATTGTTTTTATCTTTGTGTCTTGAATTATCTAGTATACAACGATTCTAACAGCGGATAGTTCGATAACAAAAGTACTTTTTTTATTCATACTTCAGATATTTATTATGATAATAATAGGAATAGCGGGAGGAACCGGCTCCGGAAAAACCACAGTAGTAAGAAAAATTGTAGAGAGTCTTCCTGCTGGTGAAGTAGTCTTACTACCTCAAGACTCGTACTATAAAGACAGTAGCCACATTCCTATCGAAGAGAGACAAAACATCAATTTTGATCACCCTGATGCCTTTGAATGGAGCCTTTTATCAAAACATGTAGCAGCTCTTAAGAGTGGCGAGAGTATAGAGCAACCGACCTATTCTTACCTTACCTGCACAAGAGAAGAAGAAACAATTCATATTGAACCCAAAAATGTAGTTATTATTGAAGGAATACTAGCTCTCTGCAACAAAAGATTAAGAGAGATGATGGATCTTAAAATTTTTGTTGATGCAGACCCAGATGAAAGATTAATTCGTGTGATTCAACGAGATGTTGTTGAGAGAGGCCGTACTGCTGAAGCAGTTATGGAACGATATACAAGAGTTTTAAAACCTATGCATTTGCAGTTCATTGAACCATGTAAGAGATATGCCGATATCATTGTTCCAGAAGGAGGTAGTAATGAGGTTGCTATCGACATTCTAACTATGTATATCACCAAACACCTACAATCTCCTCAAGAATAAACACATGAAAAAAAATCTCCTTTTCTGTATCTATCTACTACTAGCCCTATCACTTTCATCGGGTTGCAAGTCTCGTAAAAACAATAACGATAACAGCACACCTACAACAGATTGGG
>JASLCM010000098.1 GCA_030151845.1 Bacteroides sp. | reverse complement strand
AATCGATCCGTGGAAGCGATCCAGATGGAGCTATATACTGGTTAGCCCGAATGATAGAAGGAGGAGAAGAGCCTCGCTTTATTGCTCGCAGGTTGGTTATCTCTGCATCTGAAGATATAGGATTAGCCAATCCTAACGCTCTTCTATTAGCCAATGCCTGTTTCGAAGCAGTTCACCAAATAGGCTGGCCTGAGGGACGAATCCCCTTGGCTCAAACCGTCATATACTTAGCTACAAGTCCCAAAAGTAACTCAGCCTATGAAGCGATCAATGCAGCCCAAGCTCTAGTAAAACAGACGGGAAACTTGCCTGTTCCATTGCATCTTCGTAATGCACCAACAGAACTTATGAAAGAGTTGGGCTACGGTGCATCATATAAATATGCACACCAATACCCCAATAATTTTGTAAAACAAGAGTATCTTCCTAAAGAAATCGAGGGAACTCGTTTATGGAAAGCACAAAAAAATAGTGCAGAAGAGAGACATCGCCAACACTTAAATAAACTTTGGGGAGATAAATTTTAATAACAAACTAAAACCTAGCATATGAAAATAGTAATATTAGATGGCTATACAGCTAACCCGGGAGATTTAGACTGGGGAGATTTAACACAATTGGGCGAATGCACCCTTTATGAGCGTACTAAGCGATCGGAGGTTGTAGAGAGAGCCAAGGAAGCCGAAGCTATTTTAACGAATAAAACCGCTATTGGTAGTGAAGAGATGGATCAACTACCCCAGTTAAAATATATTGGAGTTATGGCTACAGGCTATAACATTATTGATATTGACGCTGCAAAGAAAAGAGGAATAGTTGTAACCAATATCCCTGAATACAGTACAAACTCGGTTGCCCAAATGGTTTTTGCACATCTTTTAAATATAGCACAACAAGTACAAAAACACTCCGATGCCGTCCGTAAAGGAAAATGGAGTAGTAGCTCCGATTTCTGTTTTTGGGAAAGCCCACTTGTAGAGTTACATGGGAAAAAAATAGGGATAGTAGGACTTGGTAGCATAGGAAAAGCTGTAGCAACTATAGCCAAAGCCTTTGGAATGAAAGTCGCAGCCTATAGTTCAAAATCTCAAAGTGAACTTGGAGAGATTGAGAAGATGGAATTAGACTCCCTTTTTGCCTCTTGCGACATTGTTAGCCTGCATTGTCCCCTAACCAAGGAGACCAGAAATATGGTTGATAAAAGCAGACTTCGTTTAATGAAAAAACACGCTATTTTGATAAATACAGGACGAGGTCCGCTAATCAATGAGCAAGATTTAGCCGACGCACTAAATCAAGGTGAAATTTACGCAGCAGGTCTAGATGTTCTCTCTAAAGAGCCACCCAAAGAAGATAATCCCCTTCTTACAGCGAAAAACTGCTTTATTACTCCTCATATCGCCTGGGCCAGTTATGAAGCTAGAGAACGATTAATGAGTATACTTGCCCAAAATTTAGCAGCATTCAAAGAGGGGCATCCAATCAATAATGTAGCAAAATAAATAATCATGCTTACTACTTAAAATCCCCTTATAAGGGGATTTTATTTTGTGACCAATTCTTAAGGTTGATAAGAAAACTTGATCCATACAGCACGATGGTCCGATGGCCACTCCCCTACTCCAATCGTTATTGGATCTTCGCCTTCATCAAAAGAACGCTCACTCTTACGTATCGTTTTTAGAGGTCCCCATAACTTAGCTTCCTTTACCTCCAACCCGTTGCAAGGGGCATAATAGATAAAATCAATTCGTTCCCTCTCGTCTATACCAGGAGCCCAAGCAAGTTTTGATACATCTACAAGAGGGTTATCTGAAGGATAAGTGAATCCAGGATGAGTTAAAGGATTAGGAAATTTCACTCGATAGGCATCAAGAAATCCTGCCTCATACAAAAGAGAACTTACTGGCCAAGAAACAACGACTCCATTGCGATCATACATATCCTTATTCTCTTCAATCCAATCTAAATGAGAAGGCTCATTAAAATCTCCTCCTAAAAAAACAAGTCGGCCTTGTTCTACATCTTCTTGCATAAAAGGAATAATTTTCTTGATAACTCGATCACGCGTAGATAGATAAGAGTTCCTTAGAACCTCTTTTTCACTCAATACAGGTTTTGCTGGCTTCCAAGTCGTTCCAGAATACCCTTTTGGATCGTAACAAGCATAGTGCAAGTAGTCTAAATGCGTGGTATATAGAGCAATATCCACCCCATTTGCATCAATTAAAGCTCGATAAGTAAAACCATTTCTCTCCCCTTTCTCACGCCTATGAATTAAAGTAGAATCAACAATTGGATATTTAGATAAAAGACCAACTCCTTCCGAATAGAAAGAGTAATAGACAGCTCCTCGTTCTGCTAAACTCTTTATAAAACAATCATGAAAAGGTTTACCCTCATAATTCCGAACCTCACTTAAGGTTACAAAATCTGCCTCCGAATCTATTATCTGATTAATTATGGCGTCATATCCATTCGGCACCTGATTTCCACCCATCCAGATATTAAATTGCAACAGGGTAAACTCACGTTCTTTAGCGGTACAATGAGTAAATGTAAAAATAAAAACAGCTGCTACCATAAGAAGCTGTAATCCTCTTTTTCTCATAGAATCTTGTGTTTTAACTAGTATAAAGTAAGGTTACTATTGTCTGGCTCTAAAAGCAAAAGTAAAGATATAACTCGAAAAAGAGCAACAAAATCTACCTTTTCTAAAAAAGAGATAACCCTAATTAATCTTTTCAGCGAAAAGCCAGTAGGAAAAAGGTGAAACCAACCACTCTTATTGGTCATCTCTCCCTATCTTATTTCAAGATTAGCTAAGACCAATAACTCTTATTATTAGCATAAATAAAGAGGAAAATAGCTACCAGAACATCAATAACCATCCAGATGCCCTTTGTTAAGAAGATTGGTAAAAGGGGTTGAAAAAGAATTGTCAGAGCTAAAAAGAGAAGAACCATCTTCTGTCCTCCTCGTTTATATTCATGCAAAGTAAGATAAAAAAAGGCAATAGAGGCAAATATCCTTAAGAAAGTGTAATACCCATAAGGAAGTGGTGCTAATGCAAACAACAATAAAAGTGCCGTTACTGAGGCTATATTCTTAATCTTACGCATACTAACAAAAAATGAGGATAGCCGATATTCGACTCTGCCTATTATAAAGTGCTAAGATAATAAAAAAGGTCGGTTATACCTAGCAGATATAACCGACCTCTCTTCTATCCAATAAGAGAAACTTATACAACTCCCGAGAATCCCATAAATGCCATAGCCAATAATCCTGCGGTTATTAATGCAATTGGTGTACCCTTCATTCCTTTAGGGAGTTTTACCAAACTCATCTGTTCACGAAGTCCGGCAAAAAGAACCAAAGCTAATCCAAAACCTAAGGCTGTAGAGAATGCATAAACAACTCCTGTTAGCAGGTCAAAGTCCTTTTGAATCACTAAAATAGCTACTCCCAAAATACAGCAGTTTGTGGTTATTAGTGGTAAAAAGACCCCAAGTGCCTGATAAAGAGCTGGCGATACCTTCTTCAAGATAATCTCTACCATTTGAACTAAACCTGCAATAACAAGGATGAAGGTTATAGTTTGTAAATATCCTAAGCCAAAAGCATCAAGAACAAATTTTTGTAATAAAAAGGTTACAATGGTTGCAATAGTTAGCACAAAAGCCACAGCTGCACCCATCCCCATAGCTGTTTCTACTTTCTTAGATACCCCTAAAAAAGGACAAATACCTAAGAATTGAGTCAACACAATATTATTTACAAATATGGCCGATATAAAAATTAAGATGTATTCCATAATATCTTTTTTATGCTTTCTTGAGTTTATTAATTAGAGCGATAAGATAACCAAGAGCAATAAAAGCCCCTGGAGCTAAAACGAACAACAACATTCCATACTCTTCTGAGTAGAGAGCGATGTCGAAAATCTTACCTGTTCCTAACAGCTCACGAATTGCACCTAAAACCGTTAAGGCTAAGGTGAAACCTAACCCCATTCCCAGTCCATCAAACATAGAGGCTATGGGAGAGTTTTTAGCAGCAAAGGCTTCTGCTCTTCCTAGAACAATACAATTTACCACAATCAAAGGAATAAATAGTCCTAAAGAGGCATATAGTCCAGGAACAAAAGCCTGCATCACCATCTGTAACAAGGTTACAAAAGATGCAATAACTACAATGTAAGAAGGAATACGCACCATATCTGGAATAAGGCTCTTTATACTAGAAATTACAAGGTTTGAACAGATAAGAACAAACATTGTTGCTAGCCCCATTCCTAACCCATTTATAGCTGATGAAGTTGTACCCAGGGTAGGACACATTCCTAAGAGGAGTACAAAAATAGGATTCTCTTTGATAATCCCATTCATCATGATTTTTAAATTCTTCATATCTACTTGTCTCCTTTTTTATTTTTCAGTTACAGCCTCATCAGACTCTTCTGCTGATTCTGTTTCACTTTTCAATTCAACTTCGGTTGCACCAGATAAACCATCAACCTCATCATGACCTTTATAGGCTGCATAGGCTGCATTCACTGCATGCAGGAAAGCACGAGTCGTAATGGTTGAGGCTGTAATAGCATCTACCTCTCCTCCATCTTTATTTACCAGTAACGCTTTCTCTCCAGGCTCTTTGCCAATAATATCTCCTTTTTCTCCCTTTTTGAACCAAATATTGGCTTTAGAGCCTAATCCTGGTGTTTCAGAGTGAGAAAGAAGGGAATAATCATAAATCTTACCTGTATCATCAAAGCCAACCAACACAGTTAGCTCTCCACCAAACCCTAATTCAGATGCTTCTACAGCCGCTCCTACAAATTTACCCTCTTTACGTGCTGGGTATATTTTATAGGTTTTGCTATCTATTTCATGCACCCCCATCTCTTCTGTAGGGTTATTATCAAATTCAGGAACAACCAAACGAATTGCACTACTCAACGCCTTAGCATTGGCTTCTGCAATAGGTCCTTTGGTAAGTTCATTCATATAAGCTAGTAGGGCAACAGAAATAGCTGTAACTCCTGTTAATACTAGCAACATATTTTTTAAAGATGATTCTAACTTTTTCATTTCTTCTTAGCTACCTCCCCAAAGCGTTTTGGTTTGCAATACATATTGATTAATGGGGTAAATGCATTCATTATTAATATAGCAAAAGAAACCCCTTCTGGATAAGCACCAAACAGACGAATAATTACAGTTAAAGCTCCTATAGCAACACCGTAAATAAGCATTCCTTTATTAGTCATTGGTGAGGTTACGTAATCGGTAGCCATAAAAATAGCTCCTAGTAATAATCCTCCAGTAAGTAGGTGTACAAAAGGAGAAGCATAAACCTCTGGATTAACGTAATGCATTATTCCCGAGAAAACAAATACGGTTACTAAAATTGAGACAGGAATATGCCAAGTAATAATTCGTCTCCACAACATATAGGCTAATCCCAACAAGAGAGCAACAGCCCCTATTTCTCCCAAAGAACCTCCATTATTACCCAACAGTAAGTTTCCTATAGAAGGGAGTTGATCCATCGAAAAACCTGGGGCATTTGTGATGACCCCTTTCATTATAGCTAAAGGAGTAGCTCCTGTAGTGGCATCGGTATAGGCTGCTAACTGGCCCACTTCTGGCCAAGTTGTCATTTGTACAGGAAAAGATAAGAGTAAAAAAACACGACCAGCTAATGCTGGATTGAAGAGGTTATTTCCTAACCCTCCAAAAGACATCTTACTTACTCCTATTGCAAAGAGAGCTCCTAATATAATAATCCATATTGGAAGGTTTGAAGGCAAATTGAAGGCTAGTAATACACCAGTTATTAGTGCCGATCCATCTCCTATCGTAACCTCTTCTCTTTTAAGTATCCACTTGGTAATAGACCATTCAAAAAACACACAAGCAGCTACGGATACCGCAGTTACCAATAATGCACCCAAGCCAAAGAAAAAAAGCGATACAATAAATGCTGGAATTAGAGCTATTAAAACTCCATACATATTTCTCTGTACGCTATCACCACTATGAACATGGGGCGAAAGTGATACAATTAGTTTATTCATCATTCTTTATTTTTTTGCTTTACGTGCACGAATCATTCCACCTACCTCGGCTTTACCTAGCCTACAATAGTCTAGTAAAGGTTGGTTCGTTGGACAGGTAAACTGACAAGAGCCACACTCTATACAGTCCATAATTCGTTCTGTTTCCATTCTCTCAAATTCTTTGTGTTCTGCCAATGCAGATAGTAAATAGGGTTCTAAGCCCATTGGACATACCCCCACACATTTAGCACAGCGAATACAGGTGGTAACTTTATTACGTTTAGCCTCTTTCTTATTCATGATAAGAATACCAGAGGTCCCTTTTACTGTTGGAATGGCTGTATCAACAACAGCTTTTCCCATCATAGGTCCACCGCTAATCACTTTACCCGTATCCTCTGGAAGTCCACCACATGCATCAATTAACTCCTGTATTGGTGTTCCAAAGCGTGCTCTAAAATTTGAAGGTTTTTCCAATGATTTACCTGTTACAGTAAGAACACGCTCTACTAAGGGTTTATTTTTTTGTACTGCTTCATATACAGCAAAAGCTGTACCCACATTTTGAACAACTGCTCCTGTAGAGATAGGTAAAGCTCCGCTACTTACCTGACGCTTAGTAATAGCATCAATTAATTGCTTCTCTCCACCTTGTGGATATTTAACCTGCAAAGGTACAACTTCTATTCCTGCATACGTTGCACAGGCTTTAGTCATCACCTCAATAGCGTCGGGTTTGTTATTCTCTATTCCAATAAAAGCCTTATTAACTTTCACTGCTTTCATTAGAAGAGCTACTCCTACAACAATCTCGTCAGCATGCTCCAACATCAATTGATGGTCTGATGTTAAATAGGGCTCACACTCCACTGCATTTATAATCACACACTCTGCTTTAAAAGCTGGAGGAGGAGTTAGTTTAATTTGAGTAGGAAAACATGCACCACCAAGACCAACTACTCCAGCCTTGGCTACTTTATCTACAATTTCTTCGGAAGATAGATTACACTCCTTCACTAAATCGGTAGAGCGATCAATGCCTTCCTCCCACTCATCTCCTTCAACAGTTATGATAATGGCTTTTTTAGGATAACCACTAGCATCAACAACATCAGCAATTTTAGCCACCTTCCCACTCACAGGTGAGTGTATCGCGGCAGAAACAAAACCTCCTGGTTCTGCTACTAATGTTCCAACCTTTACCTCATCACCACGTTTCACCAATGGTTTGGCTGGAGCACCTATATGCTGACTTAGCGTAATAGTTACTTGCTTAGGGAGTTCAGCTGTACGAATTGCCTGATTTGCAGATAATTTATTTTCTTGTGGATGAACACCACCAATTGAAAATGTCTTCAACATACAACTAGGTCTTTATCTTTTTATTTGTTTTATTCTTATTTACTCTCTGAAGTAGCTTTTTCTACAACCTCAACCTCTTTAGGTTGAGACTCTTTCTTTGCTACTGGCTTTACCTCTACCGCCTTGGTTTCTACTTTACGGGGTTTTCGAGGTGGGAAATTTAACTCTATGATCGTGTTCTGAGGGCAAACTTCCACACATTTACGGCAAGACCTACACTTGTTATAATCTATATAAGCGAGGTTATTTTCAAGGGTTATGGCATCAAACGGACATGTCTTCACGCATTTTCCACAACCAATACAACTTACTGTACATGCTTTACGAGCTGCAGCTCCTTTATCTTTGTTTACACAAGATACATAAACACGCCTTGAGCGCTTTCCTTTAGGACGAATCTCTATGATAGAACGAGGACAAGCTTTAACACAAGCATTACAAGCTGTACATTTATCCTCATCTACCTCGGGCAACCCAGTTTCAGGGTTCATGTGAATAGCGTCAAACTGACACGCCTCAACACAGTCACCACATCCCAAACATCCATACGAACAGGCTGTTTCTCCCATGTAAAGAGAATGTGCTATAGCACAACTTTGCGTTCCATCGTACTGATTGGTTCGTGGACGATTTTCGCAAGTTCCATTACAGCGCACAACCGCTACTTTTGGCTCTTCTTCTCCTGCATCCAAGCCCAAAATAGTTGCTACCTGGTTCATAACCTCTGTCCCTCCAACTGGACAATTTAGTCCATCTAGTGAGCCAGCCTTAACACAGGCATCTGCAAATCCTGAACATCCAGGGTATCCACACCCACCACAGTTTGCTTGAGGTAAGACCTCTCCAACTTGCGCGATTCTTGGATCTTCATACACGGCAAATTTCTTGGAAGCTGCATATAGTATAGCTGCTAAGACAAGAGCTATGGCCCCCAACGAAACTACTGCAATAAGAATCAAATTCATAAGTTAGTTATTTTATTGGTTTTATAGTAAAAGTAAATTCTTTCTTAAACTTATCTTTTGTTAGCCACAAAAAGAGATAATAGGGAGCTAATACAGCCAATGCGATCAATGCTGCATAAAACTCACTTTTAAATAGATTCATGAATAGAAATAGGGATACAACAACAAGAAAAAAAGGAAGAATAAAAGCATAACCTACTGCTTTCATCCCCATAGAAGTTGTACCTATAAGAAGAACAGGGTCTCCAACTTGATATATCTGACTGTGATCGATTACCTCAACAACCTTCTCTTTACTCTCAGATGAAGAGCAGTAGCCTTTCGCACTACAAGAGGAACAAGCTGTCTTTTGGATAATTCGAACAGATATAAGAGATCCTGCAATGTTTTCCACAATACCTTGATGCTGAATATTATCTGTCATTTTGTAAACTCCACATTACAAATTGTCGCAAATTTAAGCATTTATTACGAACTATAAAGTTTTACACTACTTTTTAACCTCAATAGAGCTGCTATTACGGTTAATTAATGTCAATTTTAAGGCTAACAGTGAACAGTCTATATTTTTCTTTTGAGTTCATCTATAGCTTCCTGAGCCTGTTCACGCTCTCTTGTTGTTCCATACTTTTTAACCAGCTGGTAGTACTTTACTGCCTGTCCTGATGTTCCTTTCAGTTTGTATACATAAGCTATATTTGATAACACTGCACAATTGTGAGGTGTTATTTTTTCTGCATCTTTTAATGTGGCAAGCGCCTCATCCAATCTGTTTTGCATAATATAGACAATGGATAGTCGCATCATACTCTCTATATTGCCTGGAAAAAGTTTTAACACAGCTTTTGAGATATCCTCAATGTAATAGAGATAATCATCGTTACTAGTCTCATAGAGTTGTACTTGATACTCTCTTATTGCATCAAGAAGAGATTTTGCTGGGTTTTCTAAAAGTTTTCCGTCACTCCAAATCCAACGATTATCTATCTTCTTAGAATACTCTAGGGTCTTTACAATCTCCTCGGTAAAACGATCGTAAAACCCAAGTTGTCCTAACATAAAAATTTTACCAAATCGCATGTCTAGTCGATCTGGATTTCGCTTTATTCCCTCATCTAAATAGGTAAACCCCTTTTCTTGCTTTCTCTTATTCTCTTGTGAGTGGCCCGTTAGTGAAACTAACTCTATATTTTTCTCCTCTTTCTCTTTATAAAGGTTATCAAAAATAGTGGGAGGTTGAACCGTATACTGAAATATTGATGGACCTATAAGCTGTTGATTTAACGTATCTCTAGCTGTTTGAGTGTTCTTAAAAAGAGGAGTATTTCCCCTAGCTTGACTGCAGCCAAGTGAACAACTAAAAACAATTAACAGTAAATACCTCAACATATTTTTTATTCTACTATTTTCTTTGATACGTACTCCGATACGATAAATGCGTTCTAAGTTACACACTTAAAAAGAATTGTACTAACAAAAGCACGTTTTTGTTAAAAAGAGCTTAAAAATTAGCACCAAACGGGTCTTTTTTCCTGGAATGAGCTCTATTTTCTCTATTTTTTATACGATTGGAGCCTATATAAAAAAAGGGAGCAATTGCTCCCTTTTACTTATTTTTATCTCTTTAAATACGGCTACCAGGTATAGTTTAAACCAAAACTAAGTAGCTCTTTCAATTGAAAGTAGCTTTTTCCATCTAAACGTTTTGCCCCGTCATCAAAGCGTGAATGCACAAATAGCTTTGTTGATAGATACCTATTTAAGGTAAAGTTAAAGGTATTTTCCCATTCGGCCTCTACTTTTTCATAGTTTGTAAAGTAATATAGACGAGAGGTCCATGTCATCACC
>JASLCM010000274.1 GCA_030151845.1 Bacteroides sp. | reverse complement strand
TTCCACGTAGGGTCGTGCAACTTCTCAATCAGCAACTTCCAAAAATAGGTGCCCTTCTTGCCATAGTCTGTGAGCGCCATCAAATCTCTCACCTCACTCTCGCTGGTGATTCCCAACCGCTTCAGTTCAAAAACGAACCCCTCGTAGTTGTGCGTCTCCTTGTTCAAGGCATAGGAGGGAGGCGAGTAGGAATCGAATGGGAATAAAGAGAGAGAAAGGGAGTTGTCTCCCCCTCGTTCAGAGGGGGATATAAGGGGGTTATTCTTCTCTCCTTTACTCTTCTCTTCTTTACTCTCCTCTTCTTGCATAGCCCGGGCAGAGCAATTAGTGCTGTTATTCAAGTGTTTAGACTTCGCCGCGTGAGTTGCCCGTTGCGTGCGCATTGCACGGCTATGCTCCAGCGGCAGCATACGAGCGATTAGTCCGCTCGAATAAAACAGCTTTCCCTCCACAACAAAGAGCTCGTAGTTGTTTATCACTTCAAGCAGGAGTTTAGGCTTCACCCGTATTCTTCGGCTCAACTGCGGAAGCGCATCCAAATTGCCCGTATAATCTTTTTGCATGCGTAAATACTCCACGATCATCCAGTAAGAGCCATAGCCCCTCATACCCAACTTCTCAATAAGCAGCATGTGCTTCGCATTAGAAGAAGCCGTAGCGTCGTGCGGAAAATATTGATCGTTCGTCATGCAAATTCCTCTTGAACGTTAAAACAGGGGCAAGCCTTATCCGAAACCTCGTTGTGCCCAATTACTTTTTGAATGCTGAAAGCCCTCATCATCTGCTTCACCAAATGGTGGAGCGCCGCCTTTTGTTTCGGCGTACGCGTATCAGCAGGCAGACCCTCCTCATTGAGTCCGCCGATGTAGCAGATGCCGATCGACGACCGATTGTAGCCGAAGCAATGTGCCCCAATGGAGGTGATGGCACGGCCCACATGAATTCTTCCCTCCGTGTCTACTACAAAATGGTAACCAATCTCCTTCATGCCACGCGCTTTGTGCCAGGCATCAATATCTTTCACGGTTACTTTCTGACTCGGCTTAGTGGCCGAACAGTGGATGATGATTCTCTTCCACTTCTCTTGATTTTCCAACATAATGTTTTTGTTGTTTAAGGTTAACATTAGGCAACAGGTCGCCATTCTAAAAAATTCTCTAGTTCGAAGGTGCGCCACCCCTGCTCACTCACATCCCAGTAGGGAATGGTGTGCTTAATCTCGTTAATCGAGAAAGGCTTACGAAAAAACCAGTCGTAACGAATCAGCGTAGCTTTGGTGAGTCTGAACTCCCCATCCTTTCGATGAAAGGCCACCACCGCATGTCCGTGCAACATATGATCCAGTAAGCTCTCCAAGCGATAAATACGCTCCTGAACCAGTTTTTGAGAGATAGAACGCTCCAAGCAGATGCTCCGCGTCCAGCGTTCTCGTCTGCTTTCGCAGCTTTGTGAAAAACACATTGTCTGTTTTGACATAGATTTAAAATTAAGATCATTAATTGTTAAGTACATTTCGGTAAAATTCCCCACACAGATCACTGAAAACCTTTACCCATACGGGTGTAAAGATAGAAGCATTTGGTAAATAAGGGTAAAGAAATAAACCACTCTAAATGTAAAGATTAAGCTTGAATTGTAAATCCGTAAATTTCCGATTATTGTGTTCAGAAAAAGAATATATCTTTGCTCAGTATAACAAACTATATTTATAATATTTAACCGTTTAAAATGAAAGAAACAACAGGTTTCCATGATGAGTCTGAAGCACATAAGGATGCAGACGACTCTGACGTTCCAGATGGAACAGTAAAGCAAGTAGCAAATCTCTCGGCTACTAAAACAAGTAAAGCAGAGAAAAAGAGTGGTACTAATCAATCAACGAAAGAGAAACTAATTGTTGGCTTTGTAAGGCCAAAAAATGCAAGCTCCTATGGCGTACGGAGGTGGAAAGCCAGTAGAGAGCTAATTTGGACTGGGATGGGGCATCTCTTTTGGGAGTGTAGAGATCGGTTGGGAATGACTTGGCATGATGTGGTGATTGAGGCTTCGATCTCTAAAGATACCTGTTGTGAGCTCTCCAAGAGCGAAGCCTCCTCCGATGCTCGCTTGCAACTAACAACCTTTTTTAGAAGCACAGGCTTGTGTGACGATATCATCGAAGATATATTCTACCTCTTCATGGCCTCTACCGGTCTGGAGTCGGAATTTAAAGCAGCCTTAGCCCACGTTAAAAAAAGAGCACAAGAAAGAGAAGGAGAAGAAAAAAAGAGTAAATTTGTTTTTATTTTTCAAAACAAAGAAACTATGAGAGTTTGCTACCTAGGTATGGGAGTTAATTTGGGCTGTGATACCGATGGGGTGGAGAACGCACCAGCACTTTTAAGAAAAGAGCTATTAACCAACTACAAATTTAAAGTTGAAGATCGTGGAGACATTTACTGCCCAAAGCGGAAAGAGTTTCCAGATAAATATGCCTGGGATAAGAAGATAAAATATGCAGGTCCCATAGCCTCTTGTTCGAGAGAGTTGGCTAAAACCGTGTTTCAACTTTTAAACGAAGGTAAATTTCCCTTTGTTTGTGGAGGAGATCACGTAGAGGCTTTAGGAACATTAGCAGGAGTCTCCTCTTTTTACGGACGAGATCGCTTGGGAGTAATTTACATCGATGCCCATGGCGACTTTAACACCGCTTCGACTTCACCCTCACACAATGCTCATGGCATGCACATGGCAGCCTTAATGGGGTGGGGAGAGGATCGGCTAACTAAAAAGATCAATAAGAATCCTTTTTTAAAGCCCGAGAACATTTACTTCTTTGGAACACGTGCCTTAGATGCGGGAGAACAAGAGTTGGCTAAAATGCACAGCATGAAGATCTATTCTCCAGCCCACATTCGTAAACAGGGCTTACTAAAGCTGCTTGAAGAGGTGTGGAAAGACATCCGTAGCAGGAAAATTGATAAGTTGCACATTAGCTTTGATATAGATGCTGTCGATCCTCAACTTGCACCAGGAACAGGAGCGAAGGAACCCAATGGATTAACTCCAGAAGAGGTTGAAG
>JASLCM010000220.1 GCA_030151845.1 Bacteroides sp. | reverse complement strand
GAAATAGGCCTGAACGTTCAGGCCTATTTCATTAGGTATAAGTTTGTACTTTAGAACACTTAAGAGTGGTTAGAGTAAAAAGAGAGTATTAGGTGAATAGTTTTTATTAAAGTAGAAAAATCAATTAAAAAAGATTCAAAGACTTTATTTTCAAAATACGTTGGTTTTTACTACCCTTAAATCGCAAATAAGGAGAGTATTCCTCTTGCTTAAACCTCCCATCAACTAGTACATCTATGTACCTTAAAGCCTCTTTTTTGATAGGATCCTCTAGGACCTCCTCTAAAGTATATCCAGTATAGCACCATATGTTTTTTGCCGTTTCTTCTTTCACCCTCTTAACAAGCAATAAAAACTCTTGTGGGAAGAGAAAAGGGTCACCTCCCGAAAAGGTCACACCATCAAGCAGTAAGTTGCTATTAATCTCCTCTATAATCTCCTCTAGGCGTTTATCGTCTAAAAGATCACCACTGTTTGGATTATGACTCTCAGGATTATGACATCCAATGCAGTGATGAGGACAGCCGGCTAAATAAATAGAGTAACGAATGCCCTCTCCATCTACAATGGTCTCAGGATAGGTAGCTAATATGTTCATTTTAACCGTGCTTCACTCGATCTCTCTCCTCAGCCTGTTTTGCAGAGTTCCAAGAATTTAAATCGCCAGTTAAGTATCCAGTAATTCTTCTCATACGTAGAATATCTTCACTTTGACAAACAGGACATTTGTCATAAATCACCCCTTTGTATCCACATTTATTACAGGTGTCTATGGGATGATTGATTGATCCGTATCCGATGTTTTCATTGAACATGACCTGGACTATCTTTGCTATAGAACGGATGTTTTTTTGAGCTTCACCATCTAGTTCAACATAAGTAATGTGTCCACCTTTTGTAAGAGCATGAAAAGGAGCCTCTTTTTTTATTTTCTCTGAAATAGTAATGTGTTGTTTTACATCAACATGGAATGAATTTATATAATAGTCACGATCAGTTACTCCAGGAATAATTCCATACTTTCTTCTATCCATTTTAGTAAAGCGGCCAGAGAGTCCTTCTGCAGGTGTAGCTAGAACAGAGTAGTTTAGGTTATATTTCTCCTTCATCTCTTCTACAACCTCACCTATAACACTGACTGCTTGATAGAGTGTGTCCCAAGCAGTATCATTGCTACCATGACCTTCGCCATATATTGCAACCATCGCATTATGTCCGCCGATAAAGCCAATTCCAAGAGTACCTTGCAGTAGTACATCACCAACTTTTTCATTAGGATTAAGCGCACCTCCACCTTTCCAAACATTATTACCCATCATGAAAGGAAATTGTCTAGCTAGAGCTGTTCGTTGATATTCATACCTTGTGTGCAGCTGCTCTCCTATAAGCTTCGCTTTCTCTCTTACACTATCTAAGAATATCTCTTTACTTTTTTCTTGTATCTCACTTTCAAATTTACTCTCAATTAATCTCTCAGCCTTCACCCTAGCTTCAATGGCTAATCTTGGCAGATTCATGGTTGTAAATGATAAATTTCCTCTACCTAGTGAGGTTTTTTCCCCATGTAAATTTTCATATACACGTGTCCTACACCCCATGGTTGCTAATTCATATTTGTACCTTTTAGGATCGGTAGGTCTCCATTTTTCATTAGAGTTAAATGGAGTATCTAGGAACATGAAGTTGGGGAATAAAGCCTTAGATGTAGTTTGGCATGCCTTGATAAAAAGGTCGAAATTAGGAGTTTTAAAATTAAGCTTTCCCTCAAGAGCCGCATCAAAGTCACTCATGGCTAGATCAAAATCTTCCTTACTATAGTTTATACCTTCTTTGACTTTAAATATTTGAATGGGGAAAACGGGTACATCTCCATTACTTCCTAAGCCTTCAATCGTAGCTTGTAAGAGCTGCTCAATAACTAAACGTCCTTCACTAGAAGTATCTGTACCATAGTTGATGGAGCTAAAAACAACTTGATTCCCTCCTCTGGAGTGCATGGTGTTGAGGTTATGTATAAACCCTTCCATGGCTTGATGAGTATCCTTTTTAGTCTGAAGTAAAGCTTTGTCTAGTATACGTTCCAGTGATTCTGGAGTAACTTCAATGTTCCGTTGAAGAAGAAAATCTAGAAAATCCTGCTTAATCTTTTTATCGAGATGGATACTTTTTATGTTTTTACTTAATTCATTCTTTAGTTCCTCTTCATTAACACTCTCTTGTTCTGAGAGAATGTTGTAGAAGGAAATAATAGAGGTAAGATGTTTAATAAAAGACTTTAGTACCCCCTTGGCCATAAAAAAGTCAAAGGCGGGTATAGCCTGACCACCATGTTGCTCGTTTTGATTGGTTTGAAAAATAATAGTAGCTAAAGTTGCATAACTTTGTATACTTTGAGGCGTCCGAATGCTTCCATTCTTTGTTCTAAAACCCTTCTCAAATAACTCATCTAAATCATACTGGATACATGTTGTGGTTTTTGTTGGGTAATAATCTAGGTCATGGATATGAATATCCCCTAGCTTATGTGCTTCGGCAAACTGCTTAGGAAGAAGGTACTTGTAGGTGTAATCTTTAGTAACTTCCGATGCAAAAGTCATCATTTGTCCAGCAGGAGTATGACTACTCATATTTGCGTTACTCAGGTTGACATCATTTGCATCAATAGCAACAATGCCATCCATTATTTGCTTGATTTTTGTCTTTTTTTCACGCTGAGTAGTTCTCCATTCTCGATAAATGATATATCTTTTTGCAACTTCAGGTGTGGTTTTCATTAACTCCTTTTCCACCAGGTCCTGAATCTCTTCTACGGAGATTTTTGGAGATTTTAATTGTTTAATAACTAGTGAGGTAACGTTGGTAACATCCTCTTCAAAGTCTGTTTTACCAGCTGCATTGTAGGCTTTACGAATAGCGTTTTTGATCTTACTGATGGAAAAATCCTCCTCTTTTCCATCTCTTTTAATGATGCTAATTTCTGCGTAGTTCATACTTTAACTCCCGAAAGTGGTTAATAAAATAATTATCTGCTTAGGCAAGGTTTTCTGACTTACTTCAGGAAGATTCGTCTTCCCGTTTTACCAGTGACATATTGAACTCCCTATAACAATGAAGATTACAGCAGCGGGTACTGTTCTAGAGTTACACTAGATTCCCTTTTGAACCATAAGCTAGTACAAATATAAGCTTTATGAAATCAAAAAAGAACAGTTTTAACAATGAAAGACCGACAATTGTCGGTCTTTCATCTGTTTTACTTGAAGGGTGTATAACCTGGATTTTGTGTTAGTTTTTGATTAGTTTGCCAAGCATCATGTGGTATCGGGTAAAGCTTTAAATGCTCACCCTTGTCGCGATCACAATTTGAGGCAGACCACATGGGCTTTTCATAACTACCAAAACGAATATCATCTTGTCTAGAGTGAGCCTCCCATGCAAATTCAAATTTTCTCTCTAGGGCAATCTCTTCTAAACTAACTTGAGGTAGATCATGATTGGTATCGCCATAAGCTCGTCTGCGAATTCTATTAACTAATTCTTTCGCTTCGGCTGGATTTTGATTTAATCGTATTAGCGCTTCAGCTTTCATTAGATAGATATCAGCTAATCTGAAAATATGGAAATCGTTCTCCATAGCATCAACCAATGATCTCTCATAAGGCCATTTTTGACATCTAGCTCCATCGTGTTGATTCACATCTCCCCAGTTTGTTCCGTCTCGTTCTGTTCCTTTAATGATAGAGACATCTATGGTATGATCAAGTGGGAAACCGTGGTCGGTTATTAATTTCTCCCCCGTATTAATGTCATACATTTGACCTATTAAGTAAGTTTGTTTAAATCTTGGGTCTTCCTTATCAAAAAGTTTTACATAGTCTGGTTGTGCACAAATTCCATTCCAAGCAGAAAAAGAGGCACCAATGGTGTGTTGATCTTTGTAGTGAAGCGTACGATTCATTAATTGATTTTTATCGTCGGTGTCTTGGCTAGAGAATGGTATAGCAAAGATAGCCTCTTTTGATAGATTGTTGCTAGGTGAGAAATTTGTAACCCAATTGTTTTCTAATTGATAAAACCCCAATCCATCCACATTATTGCATTGGTTTATAACCTCTTGCATGTTTTGTGAAGAATTTTCCTTATCTGTTTTTACTCCCCAAGCATCGGCATTTAAGTAAAGTTTTGCCAATAAAGTGTAGCCAGCACCTTGTGTAAACTTACCATAGAGAGCAGTTGTGGGGCGTTTTGCCTTTGGGGTAATCTCCTTCAGCTCATTAAGCAACCAGGTAAAGACCTCTTGTCTAGATTTACATTCTGGAAGAGATTTATCTGTACCATACTCTGTTACTAAAGGAACATTGCCCCAGTAGTCGACCATAGTATATATCCAAAAAGCTCTAAGCCCCCTCATCTCTATCGTTCGACTCTCTTTCTCCTCTTCTGATAGAATGGTTGATTCTCCAATCATTTTGATCGTAGCATTACAAATACCTATAGCGCCAGAGGCAGCACTCCAAGAATCTTTTATCATATTAGTATGGGCAGTCCAAGTGTGCATGTATAACTCTCTAAATTGTCCGCCATCATACCAGTCTCCCCCCTTTCTTGTTGGTGTTACAGCTGCAGAACCTCCACATTCGGATAAGTACATAAAATTATTTGGCCAATATTTTTTTAGTGTATTATAAGCAGAACCCATTAAGGCATTTACCTCAACTTCACTTTGTCCAAAATCTTCGGCAGGAAGTTTGTCAAAGACCTCCTCATCTAGATTAGTGCAACCAACAAAAAAGAGTATTGCACCAAGTATCCATATAGTTTTATGATATTTCATAGTTTTTTAGTTAAAAAGTTAGACTTGCGCCAATTGTAAATGTTCTAGCTTTTGGCATAAAGTTTCTAGGCTCTATTCCTGGTGATAAACCTGCATTTTTATCCGAAGCTTCTCCTCTAAATATTTCAACTTCAGGGTCTAATCCTTTATACCCTGTAATAACAAAAAGGTTTTGTGCTGCTAGATATACTCTTGCATTTTGAAGCCAGCTAATGTTTTTAGTATCAAAGGTATAGCCTAAAGCCATGTTATCTAACCTCGCAAAAGAAGCATCTTCTACATAGTAAGAACAAACCCTAGATGACTCTTTCATTTTAAAAATGAGTTCATCATCCATAACATTTGCTCCACTAATGTATGTGTTGTTTGCATAGGCAGCTCTTGGGTTGTTAAGCACTTTATTACCCAATGAACCTCTGAGGAAGAAACTAAAATCCCACTGTTTCCAGTTAAATGTATTGTTCCATCCAAAAGTTAGATTGGGTTGTGAACTACCCACATATGTCCGGTCATCATCAGTTATTTGTCCATCACCATTAATATCTTCAATGATATACTTTCCATCTTCTGTTAAACCAGTACACTTTAGCATATAAAATTGTCCCACAGGTCTGCCTTCTTCAATCACATGAGAAGTAACTCCCGAAGCCCCTCTTATCCAAGGATCACCTGTGTAGATTCTTTCTGTAGTATAAAAGTTATTAGAAAGCTTAGTGATTTCATTTTTATTATGAGCAAGATTGATAGAGGTATTCCACTTGAAGTCTTTATTGCGAATGACATCAACATTAATCATAACTTCAATACCCTTGTTTGTCATATCACCCACGTTGGCTTGAATCTCATCATAAACAAAAACAGGGGTAGGAACTTTGTAGGTGTATAACATATCTGAGGTTTTCTTGTTATACCACTCGATAGAACCACCAACTCTTCCATTAAACAGGGAGAAATCAAAACCGATATTTAGCATGGCGGTAGACTCCCACTTCAAATCAGGGTTGGCATTTTGTTCAATTTGGAAAGCAGTTAATTGGTTTCCATCACTGTAATAGGTGCCTTTAGCAGTGTATAGCTCTAAAGACTTATAAGGATGTAGCCCGTCTTGGTTCCCAGTAATACCATATCCCACACGGAATTTAAGGTCGTTTACCCAATTTACTTTTTTCATAAAGTCTTCTTGAGAAATTCCCCATGCTACCGATGCTGAAGGAAATGTACCCCATTTATTGTTTTTACCAAACTTAGAAGAACCATCTCTACGTAGAGTAGCCGTAACCATATACTTTTCATCGTAGCTATAGTGTGCACGACCAAAGAAAGAGATTAATTTATAGTTGTTCTTGCTTGAGGTTACATCACCTAACTTTAACGTATTTCCTGTTTGAATGCTATTTGCCCCCATAGAGCCAACTGCAAAGTTTGTAGCTCTTGAATATTGACTAGAGAAGGTATTATCCTCCCAAGAATATCCTAAAATAGCTTCAAGTTTATGCTTGTCGTTGGAATCTAAAAAGGTGCTATAGTCTAAAGTCCACTCCATTAGATCTCTATCCCAAAACCTTGCATTCTTTTTTGCTTCTCCATTGGTGCCCTGTCCACCTTCGTTTTTTGGATCTCTCCATTCACTATAATCGTTAGAGAACCTACTCTTGTATAAATTTAATTTTAGCTTTAAGTCGGAAGTTATATCAAAAAGCAAATCTCCTGCACCATAGAAGTAGTTATTTTTAGCTTTTCGATAATTTAAATCCTGATTTTGAACAGGATTACCCTGGTCATAATTGGCGTTAGCTTCAGTAAAGTAGGAGCCATCCTCATTGTAAACAGGATAAACAGGAGGCATATTGTATGCTAAAATCCAGTTATCCATGAAAGGCATTCTCATATCTGTAAGAGAAGCAGATCCAGTAAGTCCTATTCGTAGCCTATCATTAATAGCTCTTTGTTGGAATTGAAAGCGAAAACTATGACGTTTTAGGTAGTTGTCACGAGCAATTCCCTCTCTATCTAAATAGGTATAAGACGCTCTGTAAGTGTTGTTAGATCCACCACCAGCTAAAGAAATTGAGTGGTTTTGTGATGTTCCTGTTCGCATCATCTCTCCAAACCAGTCTGTATCAGCAGTAAATTTATCATAATTACTAATGTCGTTTCCTAACTTTTTATTAGCATCTCTCCATTCTGAGGCAGATAACATATCAGGTTTATTTGCAACCCTATCTACTGCAAAATAACCATTGTAACTAATTTCTGTTCGTGCACCAGATCCTTTCTTTGTTGTAATCAATACAACACCACCTGCAGCACGTGAACCATAGATAGCTGCTGATGAGGCATCTTTAAGTACAGAGATAGACTCAATATCGGTAGGGGCAACCGTAGAAAGATCACCTCCTGGTATACCATCAATAACAATTAAAGGACCTTGGTCGTTTTGTAGAGTAGATGTCCCTCTAAGTCTCATTGTTGATCCTCGAGTAACATCACCAGAGCCAGATGTTATCATAAGTCCTGCAACTTTACCTTGCAGCAAATCTGTAGCGTCTCGTGTAACTCCTTTATTGAAGCTCTCTTCTGAAACATTGGCTACAGAACCCGTAATTTCTTTTCTTGTTTGTGTTCCATATCCAATCGCAACAACCTCACCAAGGTTTATGACCGAGGGGTCAAGTTGAATCTTAAAGTTTCTCTTCTCTCCAACACTCTCTTCATAGCTGTTATACCCAACAAAAGAAACTTGAAGTATGGCTTTTTTCCCCGTAGTAAGCCTTAATGAGAAATTCCCATCTAAATCAGTGATTGTTCCATTCGTGGTTCCTTTTTCAATAATATTAGCTCCAATAACAGGTTCGTTTGATTCATCTATTACATTTCCTTTTATTTGTATCTCCTGAGCTTGTAGGTTTGAGAGATAAAAAAGAAATGTGAGGAGTGTTGTAAGGCTCCTCAAGATGTTTTTTCTGTGTTTCATAAGCTTAGATTTTTAAGATTTTATGTACTAATTGCGATTTATTGTTAAAATCGTCTACCAATATATAAAATAAGTTTAAAACAAGAAGGCCGATATGAATAAAAAATGAAAGATTATTTAAGAATTTTATGAGCTATCTACTTTGTCTCTCAAGAAAATAGTTGTATTTTTGCAGCCGATATATTCTAAACAATATAATGTCTTATTTAATTAACGTATTATTAACAAATTATTAATGGAAAACTTAAAAAACGTTGCTCCTTTAGACAATTTCGATTGGGATGCATACGAACACGGAGACAATTTTGAAGGAGCAGATCGTAAATCTTTAGCAGAAGTTTATGATAGCACTTTAAGCAAGGTTAGCGATCGTGAAGTTGTAGACGGTGTAGTTATCGCAATGAACAAACGTGAAGTTGTGGTAAACATCGGCTTTAAATCAGATGGAATCATACCTTTAAATGAATTCCGCTACAACCCAGATTTAAAAGTAGGTGATACTGTAGAGGTATACATCGAAAATCAGGAAGACAAGAGAGGACAATTAGTTCTTTCACATAAAAAAGCACGTACAGTGCGCGCTTGGGACCGCATCAATGATGCATTGGATAAGGAAGAAGTTATCCAAGGATACATCAAATGTCGTACTAAGGGTGGTATGATTGTGGACGTTTATGGTATTGAAGCATTCTTACCAGGTTCACAAATTGATGTTAGACCTATTCGTGATTACGACGTATTCGTAGGAAAAACTATGGAATTCAAGGTTGTTAAGATTAACCAAGAATACCGTAACGTTGTTGTTTCTCATAAAGCTCTTATTGAAGCAGAATTAGAACAACAGAAAAAAGAAATTATCAGTAAACTTGAAAAAGGACAAGTACTTGAAGGTACTGTTAAAAACATTACATCATACGGTGTATTTATTGACTTAGGTGGTGTTGATGGTCTTGTTCATATTACTGACCTATCTTGGGGACGTGTAAACGATCCTAAGGAAGTTGTTGAGTTAGATCAAAAATTAAATGTAGTTATTCTTGACTTTGATGACGAGAAAAAACGTATTGCTTTAGGTCTAAAACAACTAACTCCACATCCATGGGATGCTTTAGATCCAGAAATGAAAGTTGGAGATAAGGTAACAGGTAAAGTGGTTGTAATGGCAGACTATGGTGCATTTATAGAAATAGCTCCAGGTGTAGAAGGACTTATCCACGTATCTGAAATGTCATGGTCACAACACCTACGTTCAGCTCAAGACTTTATGAAAGTTGGCGATGAGGTAGAAGCTGTTATTTTAACACTAGACCGTGAAGAGCGTAAGATGTCATTAGGTATTAAACAACTTAAGCAAGATCCATGGGAAGATATCGAAATCAAATATCCAGTTGGATCAAGACACTTCGCTAAGGTTAGAAACTTTACTAATTTTGGTGTGTTTGTTGAAATCGAAGAAGGTGTTGATGGTCTTGTACATATTTCAGACCTTTCTTGGACTAAGAAAATTAAACACCCATCAGAGTTTACTAAACTGAATGCCGATCTTGAGGTAATGGTACTAGAAATAGACAAAGAAAATCGTCGTCTAAGCCTAGGACACAAACAACTAGAAGAGAACCCATGGGAAGTATTCGAAACAGTATTTACTCAAGGTTCAGTTCATGAAGGAACAATTATTGAAGTATTAGATAAAGGTGCTGTAATCTCTCTTCCATATGGTGTTGAAGGTTTTGCTACTCCAAAACACTTAGTTAAGGAAGATGGTTCACAAGCTCAACTAGACGAAAAACTAGACTTTAAAGTAATTGAATTCAACAAAGATGCAAAGAGAATTATTCTTTCTCATAGCCGTATTTTTGAAGACGAACAAAAAGAAGAGGTAAAACAAGAGAAAAAACAAAGAAGACCTAAGAGAGAAGATGCTGCTCCAATTCAAAATCAAGCTGCTTCAACTACATTAGGAGATATTGATGCTCTTGCTGAACTAAAAGAAAAATTGGAATCTAAAAACAACTAGAACTCCATTTAAATAGTTAGATTAAGGGTGAAAACCATATGGTTTTCACCCTTTTTTATACAATAATAGATATGATAAGATTTGATTTGCATATTCTAGGTTGTGGGTCGGCTTTGCCCACTACAAGACATAATCAAACCTCGCAAGTACTGAATATACGTGAAAAGCTTTTTATGATAGACTGTGGAGAGGGAACTCAGCTTAATTTTAGAAAAGCTAAACTTAAGTTTTCAAGGTTACAGGCAATTTTTATCTCTCATTTACATGGAGATCATTGTTTAGGCTTATTGGGTTTACTATCAACTTTTTCTTTGTTGGGGAGAACAAATGATCTAAAAATATACTCCCCCAAAGGGTTGCAAGAAGTCTTTGGAACAGCATTTGCTTTTTTCTGTAGCGATCTATCCTATAAGATAGAATTTGTAGAGTTTGATCATAAAACTTCCTCTTGTATCTACGAAGATCGAACATTAACCGTAGAGACTATTCCACTTAAGCACCGTATTCCGTGCTCAGGTTTCTTATTTAGAGAGAAGCCTTTACCATTAAATATAATAAAAGAAGCTATTGATCAATACGAAGTGCCCATCTATGAGATGAATAGAATAAAAAATGGAGCAGACTTTATCACCAAGGAGGGAGTCTTAATACCTAACCACCTACTGACTAAACCTCCTGTTCCACCCAGAAGTTATGCCTATTGTTCAGATACTGCCTACCATGAACCAATAGCAGAGCAGATAAAAAATGTAAATCTCCTTTTTCATGAAGCAACCTTTTCGCACAGAGATGTTAAGCGTGCTAAACAAACTCGTCACTCCACTGCTAAGCAAGCTGCTGCAATAGCTAGTATGTCCAAAGTAGATCAGTTGGTTATAGGGCATTTTTCTGCTAGGTATCAACAAGAAGAGGAGCAGGCACTACTCCTTGAAGCAAAAGAGATTTTTGCAAACACCCGTTTAGCTACAGAAGGTCTCACTATATGTTTATAAAGCTTCTTGTTTTAAACTTTAATCTTTTATATTTGTCTAATACAAGCACAAATAACAGACTTAAGTGAATGGTGAAGAATGAATCAGAGATAATAGAGCTTATTCAAAACAAGCAAACAGTTCGGCAGGGCTTTGAGCGTATTGTAAAAGCTTATGGTGAACTACTCTACTGGCAAATAAGAAGAATGGTCCTTGTGCACCAAGATGCGAACGATGTCCTTCAAAATACCTTTCTTAAAGCTTGGAAGTCCATTGGCTTTTTTAGAGCTGAAGCGAAACTATCTACGTGGTTATATCGCATAGCTTTTAATGAAAGTATAGATTTTCTAAATGAAAAGCGAAAAATCTCAAAAGTAGCGATCGATGATCCCGAGTTAAGTATCATTCATAAGCTTGAATCTGACCCTTATTTTGATGGAGACCGGGCAGAACTTCTACTTCAAGCAGCAATCCAAACTCTTCCTGATAAACAGCGTATAGTTTT
>JASLCM010000214.1 GCA_030151845.1 Bacteroides sp. | reverse complement strand
CGAAAAGGAGTTCACTTCACTTTATGCAGCGGGATTGGCTCGAGCAATAGGCGATTGGCTACTAGGAATGAACGCAACTCGTCTTTATACGCTAAAGTATGGACAAGGAAAGCAGGTGCTTTCAGTTGGAAGAGTACAAACTCCCACGTTAGCACTTATTGTTGAACGGCAGTTAGAGATAGAGAATTTTAAACCAGAACCTTATTGGGAATTAAAAACGATTTACAGAAATGTTCTTTTTTCTGGAACAAAAGGTAAGTATGAAACGAAAGCGGAGGGAGAGTTGGCTTTAGAGGAGGTTAAATCGGCTCCTTTTACAATCAAAAGTGTAAAAGCTAAGAAGGGATTGGAGTATCCTCCTAAGTTATTTGACCTAACTTCTCTTCAAGTAGAATGTAATAAGAAGTTTGGTTTCTCGGCAGATGAGACTCTAAAGTTAATTCAATCTCTTTATGAGAAGAAGTTAACCACCTATCCAAGAGTTGATACCACTTATTTAAGCAATGATATATATCCTAAATGTCTAGCGATACTTAAAGGTATGCTAGAGTATGAAGAACAAGTAACCCCCCTCTTAAAGAAAAAGCTAGTTAAGGGTAAAAAATTCTTTGATGACTCAAAAGTAACCGATCACCATGCAATTATTCCTACAGGAGTTTCACCTAAAGGCAATTTAACTGATCGAGAACAGAAGGTTTACCATTTAATAGCTCTTCACTTTATAGCTATCTTTTATCCAAATTGTAAAGTTTCTACTACAACAGTGATAGGAAAAGCGGGAAAAGAAGAGTTTAAGGCTACAGGAAAACAAGTACTTGATTTTGGTTGGAGAGTGTTGTTTATGAATGAAGATACTGGCGACTCAGAAGATAAAATTTTGCCTAAATTTGTTGAAGGAGAGAGCGGAGAGCATATACCAGACCTGATCGAAAAATGGACAAGCCCACCCAAATTATATACCGAAGCAACCTTACTTCGTGCTATGGAGACTGCAGGAAAGTTTGTGGAGAACGAGGACTTCAGAGATGCACTAAAAGAGAATGGGATAGGAAGACCTTCTACTCGGGCTGCAATTATAGAGACTCTTTTTAAGCGTAATTATATAAGAAAAGAGCGTAAGAACTTAATAGCAACCTCAACCGGTATTGAGTTAATTCAAGTAATTCATGAGGAGTTATTAAAATCGGCAGAATTAACAGGTATATGGGAGAAGAAACTAAGAGAGATTGAGCGAGGCAGTTATAAGGCTCAGCTATTCATCAATGAACTGAAAAAGATGGTAGAGGATATAGTCTATAGTGTGCTGGCCGATAACAGTAACAGAATGATTACTGTGGTAGAGGAGCAGACTAATGAAAAAAAGAAGCCTAAAGCAAAAAAGAGTAGCACAAAGCAGCGGGTAGTAAAATCGAAAAAGGTAAAAGAGGGCGATAAATGTCCTTTATGTAAAAAAGGTGTAGTTATTAAGGGGAAACAGGCCTTTGGATGCTCTGAGTGGCAGTCGGGTTGTCAATTCAGGCAAAAGTTTTAATCAGAGGGATTTAAATCCCTCTGAATTATTAATATTCAACCTTATTTTCTAGGTCTAGCCAGTTTTTAAAGGTTTTTATAGCCTCCTCACGAAGAAGTGTTTCTGATTGCAACTTACGTTCGCTTGGATTTAGTTCGAGCTCGTCGTAGATAAAAGAGTCGTCAAAGCCTATATCTTTAGCATCGTGCTTTGTGTTTGCATAATAGAGTTTATCTAGTCTAGCCCAATAAATAGCTCCTAAACACATAGGGCATGGTTCACAAGAACTATAAATTTGATAACCACTTAGATCAAAGGTATTGAGCTTTTTAGCTGCAGCTCGTATGGCACTCACCTCAGCATGAGCGGTTGGATCTGGTGTGGATGTAACACGGTTTACCCCAGTGGCCAATATTTCTCCATCTTTTGCTATAACAGCTCCAAATGGGCCTCCTCCATTTTCAATATTTTCTTGAGAGAGTCTAATCGCTTCTCTCATTAATTCTTCGTTTGTCATTTTATATCTTTCCTAAAATTTTATCCATTACCCAATTGGTAGTAGTAGCACTCAATCCGTCGCAAACACAGATTTCTTTTCCTCGAAGGTGATTTACCACAGATTGGATTAAAGGCTGTTGAACATGTTGAGGATTGTCTACCTGTATTCTTTCAACACCATTTTCTGTATGTAGAGCTATTGGCTCAAAAGAGAAAACAGAGAAACAGATCATTCCCTTATTTCCTATAACTTCAATCCGATCTTCTTTGGCCGACTCATGAGCAACAAAGCACCAGGATCCACTGCCTACTAACCCAGAGTCAAACTTAAAACTTGCACTTAAGGTATCCTCAGCTAAGTAGAGTCCACCTCGGTTGCTTTTGTGTCCTTTAGCTTCTAATATACAACCAAAAACATCTTGAATAAAATCTAACTGGTGAGGGGCTAAATCGTAAAAATAACCACCTCCTGAGATATCCGGTTGTACACGCCAAGGTAGATTCTCTTTGTTATAATCTAAATCCCTTGGTGGCTGCGCAAAACGTATTTGAATATTGATAGGTGTACCTATTTCTCCTTTCTGTATAAGCTCTTTAACTTTAAGAAAGTAGGGTAGGTATCGCCTGTAGTAGGCCACAAAACAAGGAACTCCTGTCTCTTCCGATACACGGTTAATCCGTGTACACTCTTCATAGGTTACAGCCATTGGCTTCTCTATGTATACAGGTTTGCCTGCTTTCATAGCCATAATCGCATAGGTTGCATGAGAAGAGGGAGGAGTCGCAATATATACTGCATCAACATCACTATCTTCTATTAAAGATTGGGCATCATCATACCATTTCGGAATATTTCGATCTATCGCATATTTTCTTGCTTTATCTAAGTCTCTGCTCATTACAGCTACAACTTCCGAACCCTCTATCTTTTGAAATGCGGGTCCGCTTTTATGTTGTGTAACTATTCCACAGCCAATAAAGCCCCATCTTATGGTATCTTTCTTCATCTTCATCTGTACTATCTTTAATCTAGTCTATTTTTTATATATACTCTCTATCCAAGCGTTAAGGGAATCGAGTAACTGTGTACTGCTCTTTCTAACTACCCAAGAATTTAATTGAGTAAAGCCTATAGGAGTTTTTATGTCAAGTTGTGGAAAAGAATCAATCGTTGCCATTGCTATACTTTCATCGCAAACAGCAAAATCAATATCTCCATGTGCCACTAAGGATAAGAGTTGTTCGGGTCCATACTTAGGTATTTCTCTGATGTAAATCGTATCAGCAATTTCATCACTTAGATTATTGATTCTTAATCTTGCAGGTGAGTTTTCAACAACAAATATGGTTTTACCAGCCAAATCTAAGAGATTTCTAATTTCCTGGCCTGCACTATCTTTTCGCTGTACTAGAATTTGTTTGCTTTGGCTAAGAGGTCTTGTAAATAGAACCTTCTCTCTCAATTGAGGAGTAGGGGCTAAATCATAAGCAATAAGATCAAATTTTCCCTCTAGTAGTCCGTCCAATCTCTCTTGAAAGTCCATTATAGGGGTAATTTCGGTTTGGAGTTTGTGAAGTTTTGCAAACTCTTGTACTAACCTGTAATGAAAGCCAGATATGGTGTCCTTAACCACATAAAAAGCAGTTGTATTATACTCGGTTGCTATTCGAATAACACCCTCCTTAATAATCTCTGGATAGTCTCTTTTTTGTACAAGTTCACTCTTTTGGCTCTCTTTTTTAGTTAGTAAAGTAGCTAAAAGAGTTGCTATAACTCCCAGTAGGAGATATTTAAGAATCTTATATTTAGAAACTTTCATTTTGTATTAGTCATATAAATTCCATGAAATACCAAATTTTAACAAGCGTGGGTTGATAGGATAATGGGGAACATAGAAAGCATTTCGATTACCCATTCCTTCGTTTACATGGTAAATCATTGCAAAAATTCTGGTTCGTTTCAAGTGTAAGTTTGCATATAAATTTACAATAGGGTATCCACCCACCTCAACACGATCGTCGGCAGATTGGAGGTTGAATTGTTGTATTCCAGGGGTATAAGTTAGTCCATAATACTTGCTAAAGTATCTAACATCAGCCCCTATCTGCACACTTAATACTTGTTTAGCCACTTTAGTTTGAATGTATAAATTATGGTAGAGTGATAATGTTGGGAGTGGGAGGACATTCTCATTGCTGGATTTTTGCCAAGTAACTTCATTATCTAAGTGGAATATTCCAAGCTTAAAGTTTTGATTCCAAATAGCTGTCAATACCTGAATATTTCCAGAATGTTGTTCTGGTAGTGCCTTAGAGTTAAAATAGGTGTAGTTTTTTATATTTTCGGCAGCAAACCTTATGTTACTTTTCCAACGCTTTGCTTCCAAAGAACCCTCTATTGTTGATCTAAACTCTTTTTCAAAAATCTCTTCATTATCGTGCCAAAAAAAGTGGTTTGATCTATAATTACGGTAATAGAAATCAGGTAAGCTATTGCTAACTTTGGCTTTAGCCAGGAAAGTTATCGTATCTTTTTTAGAAATCTTAAAGTTTAAGTCTAAGTCTCCATCCAAGTGAAAGCCTCCCAATCCAATGCCTAACACACCAGCATCTCCTTTTACACGATAGTGTAGGAAGTCCCCTTGTTGTTTGCTTAACTCTCCACCCACATAGGCTTCATTTTCATAAAAAGTATCTGTTGTTTTTCTATTTTGATTCATTAATGAGTATTTACTAATTCTGTGACTAAGGTAAGCGCTTAGTCCAGCTTTCGCATACTTATTAAATCCCTCCAGAAGGGAGACTGAAAATGTATTGTTAAACTTTACGTATACAGTAGTGTCATTAGAGCTATTTTGCCCAGGATTAAAGTATGTATTTTCATAAAACCCTTCAGGCTCATTATTAGCTATAAAAAGATGTTTACCTCGTTCAGCCTTAAATGTGTGGCCAAAACTGGTTACAGGAACAAACTCTTCAGTAGTTATGGTATCATTCTCTTCGGTTATTTCCGTTTTTTCTCTCGTGAATCCTAGACTGTATCGTTGAGTAAGTAGTGCATAAAGATATCTATTTCTATTCCATGTCTGATCCATTATAGTAGGAATACTTTGTGTGTCTATGTCTGTCTTTCCTCCAGAAACCTCTTCGTTTTCAGGATCGGTAATGTATCTATCATCGGCTATACCACCATTCTCAGCCATCTTTAATGTGAAGTTATTAAATAAAAGATGTGCTTGGTATCTCTCCCCAATATAACTACCAAAGAGCCCAGCATTGAAGAATGCGGTAGACTGGCTGTTGTAATAGCCTC
This sequence comes from Bacteroides sp., assembly GCA_030151845.1. Classification (GTDB taxonomy): domain Bacteria; phylum Bacteroidota; class Bacteroidia; order Bacteroidales; family Bacteroidaceae; genus Bacteroides_E. The sequence continues at coordinate 7,958 of JASLCM010000214.1, read as the reverse complement.
TTCCATAGAGGTAATCTATATTGAACCCGAAGGCTAAGTTTTTATTGGCATTCACAGAGAAGTAAGATTTAAATCTTTCTTCACCATTAATCTTGTTTCCTGCTCTAAAGTAGGTTAGGTTACTGTATGGTATATTGCTATTTGTAAAGTTGAATTCATTGGGGGGTACATAGAACTGTGAGAAAGGAGCGATAAAAAAAGGGTATTTCAGTTTGTCTTGAAACAGGTATATACGAGAGTATCTAGGAGCTCCAAGATTTCCTAAATAGTTGTAATGTCCTTTCACACCCTCACCAAAATTGGTGTTTTGAAAATGGTGGTAAACAGTATCTGCAGGGATGATCGTTTGTGTACCAAATTGCTCATCCAGTCTCCACATGTATAGCTTTGGAGGTAGACTCTCTATATCGACATTTGCCGAATCTAAGTCTTCAGGAATCATTGAGGGGTCTAACTGATTACCAAACTGGTCAGTTGGATTCCTATTATCAAATTCTTGAGAGTAGCCAATTGTAGCTATTCCAAGAAGAAACCATATCGCAAGAATAAATCTTCTCATAATTAGAGGCAAATATACAATAAAATCAGTTTTTAAACTTCAAAAGTAGCCTGAATACTAGTTAATCCAAAGAACTTAAGTCTATTTGATTATGGGAAGAACTTTTGTTTTATAACAAAAAGGGGGTGGAATGCCCCCTCTGTTACTTATTATTGTTTAGTAATAATACTCATTCCTTTCTTGATCGCCTTTTCATTCATTGGAATTAAATGGTGATGTCTCTCAGGAAGTGTTTGTTCCAATCCTTTTAATACATTAGGAAGAGAAACAATGGGTTTTACCTTTAAAAAACCTCCTAATACAATCATATTAAATGCTTTCGCCATATTTAGCTCACTTGCAGCATCCATGGCATCTATACGGTAAATCTCTATGTCCTTTCTTGTTGGTGGAGTTAAAATACCATAGCCATCATAAATGAGTATACCTCCAGGTTTTACTTTATCTTCAAACTTCTCTAGTGAGGGTTGGTTTAGAATGATAGCTGTATCGTATTTGCTAAGAATAGGAGAAGAGACTTTTTCATCACTTATGATTACCGTAACATTGGCAGTACCTCCACGTTGTTCAGGGCCATAAGCAGGCATCCATGAAACCTCTTTATCCTCAATTAAACCCGAGTAGGCAAGAATTTTGCCCATTGAAAGTACGCCTTGTCCTCCAAATCCAGCAATTATAATTTCTTCTTTCATTGTTTTACTTTTTGGTTACTCTTTTACTTTTAAATCTCCTAACGGATAAAAAGAAAACATATTCTCTTCCATCCATTCATTGGCTTTTGCCGGAGACATTTTCCATCCGGAATTACAGGTAGAGACAATTTCAACTAAGTTTGACCCTTTTCCTGCCATTGAATTCTCAAATGCTTTTCGAATAGCTTTTTTCGCTCTGCGAATAGCACCTACTGTGTGTACAGCTTGTCTTGTTACATAGGCTGTTCCTTCGAGCTGTGCTGCTATTTCTGTCATTTTTAAGGGATAACCATGGATGTCAACTTCACGCCCTGTTGGACAGGTGGAGGTAGGCATACCCAACAAAGTTGTAGGAGCCATTTGTCCTCCAGTCATCCCATAAATTGCGTTATTAATAAAGATAATAGTAATATTATCTCCACGGTTTAAGGCATGAATAGTTTCGGCTGTTCCAATACAAGCGAGGTCACCATCACCCTGATAGGTAAATACCAATCGATCTGGCCACAATCTTTTTATTGCAGTGGCTAGGGCAGGAGCTCTACCATGGGCAGCCTCTTGCCAGTCAATATCTATGTAGTTGTAAATAAAAACGGCACAGCCTACAGGAGATATTCCTACGGCTTTATCTTCGAGGCCCATCTCTTCAATAACCTCAGCAACCAACTTATGCACAACTCCATGACTACAACCAGGACAATAATGCATGTGGTTGTCATTCATTAACTGGGGTTTTTGGTAGACCAAGTTCTCTGGTCTTATAATATCTTCAGTTTTCATGGCTTATCAATTGGTGAAACGTATAAAAAACTCAATAACTTTAATAAAAATAGTACCTATGCAGATATAAAAGAAAACTTTAAAATCCTCAACTGCAAAATAGGTTATAACAGATGCGAGTGCACCGATTAAAAATAGAATGTTGAGTATATTTCTTATTTTATTAGGCGACATGTTTATTTCTTGATTAATTTTTCTTTTAGTGCAACTACAATTTCTTCTGGATCAGGAACAATCCCTCCTAGTCTTCCAAAATGTTCAACCTGTACTTTACCGTTAACAGCTAATCGGATATCCTCTACCATTTGTCCGGCATTTAACTCCAACGATAGCATTCCTTTTACTTTACTGGCATAAGAGTTGATAACCTCTGTAGGGAATGGCCATAAGGTTATAGGGCGCAAAATACCAACCTTAATCCCCTCGTCTCTTGCAATCTCCATCGCTTTTTGCCCGATGCGTGCCATAGAGCCAAAGGCAACAATAAGATAGTCGGCATCTTCACAGTTGATCTCTTCATATCGAACCTCATTTTTTTCAATTTCTTTAAATTTTGCTTGAAAGTGAAGGTTCTTTTTCTCCATTTCATTGGACTGAAGTTCTAGGGAGGTGATGATGTTGGGTTTCCTGTTTTTTGTTTTCCCAGTACTTGCCCAGGGGGATCTCGCAATCACCTCTTCATCTGTTAGTCTCTCTCTTTGTTCAGGAAGAACGACCTTCTCCATCATCTGTCCAATCACACCATCGGCCAAAATCATCGTAGGATTTCTGTATTTAAAAGCAAGTTCAAACCCAAGGCCTACAAAGTCGGCCATTTCTTGTACAGAGGCAGGAGCGAGTGTTATTAGTTTATAGTCACCATGTCCTCCTCCTTTTACTGTTTGGAAGTAATCGGCTTGACTAGGTTGTATAGTGCCTAATCCTGGACCTCCTCGCATAACATTAACAATTAAGCAAGGTAATTCTGCACCGGCTATGTAAGAGATACCCTCTTGTTTTAAGCTAATACCAGGGCTAGATGAAGAGGTCATGACCATTTTTCCAGTACCTGCCCCCCCATATACCATATTAATCGCAGCTACTTCACTTTCTGCTTGTAATACGACCATTCCTGTGGTTTCCCATGGCTTAAGTTCCGCTAGAGTTTCAAGAACTTCGGATTGAGGAGTTATTGGATAACCAAAATAGCCATCTACCCCATAGCGTATAGCCGCATGGGCTATCGCTTCATTGCCTTTCATTAAAACAACTTTTTTCGTCATACCTTGTCTCTTTATGCCTGTTTAACTCTATAAACTGTTATACATCCGTCTGGACAAACTGTTGCACAGGTTGTACAGCCGTTGCAAGTGTCTTCCACTGCTTGATAAGCGTAATTATATCCTTTGATGTTAACTTCCTTTGCTAGTTTTATAACATTTAAAGGACACGCAACAACACATAGACTGCAACCTTTGCATCTATCTGTATTCACTACGATTGCTCCTTTTACTTTAGCCATATTTATGTTATTGATTGAACATGTTTTTGTCATAGAAATTAAGAATACTCACTAATTGCTCTCTTGCACTAACCGCAGGACTTTCAGGGCTCTCTTCGATAGCATATTGATAATAGTTTAGAGCTTTCTGTAAATCGCCTTTCTTTCGGTATGCATTTCCTAAAAGATAAAAGATAGATTCCTTTGTATGCGTGGAGCTATTTTTCATCTCGTTTAGTGCTTGAATAGCTTGATCTACCTCACCTTCGAAGATGAGTTTATCTATCTCTTCTAGTTTTTTCATTGGGTAAGAGTTTTGTGCTATAGAGACAAAGATAGTTTTAATTTGGAATTATGGGTGAAAGTTCAAGAATTTTATGTATAAAAAAAGGTGCTGAATATTCAGCACCTTTTTAAAACCTATTATCGAACAGGGATTTTATCAATTCTTTTTTGATGTCTTCCTCCTTCAAACTCTGCATTGAAGTAGGCAGTTAAAATGGCATCTGCCTCTTTTTCGTCGATAAAACGACCAGGCATAACGAGTACATTTGCATCGTTGTGTTGACGAGCTAATTTAGCCAACTCAGGAAGCCAACATAAAGCTGCTCGAATGCCTTGATGTTTGTTTAGCGTCATGTTGATTCCATTTCCACTTCCACAAACAGCTACTCCTAGGTCACAAAAACCCTCTTCTATAGCATTAGCTAATGGGTGTGCAAAATCGGGATAATCACAACTAGCTGTAGAGTGAGTGCCAAAATCTTCAACGGTAAAACCGTTGTTAGTTAGCCAGCTCTTTGCAAACTCTTTAATTTCAAAACCTGCATGATCTGCACATAAGCCAATTTTAAACTTTTTCATCACTACAGCATTCCTTTTACTTGTTTGTACACATTTTCTGGAGTAAATCCAAGTTTCTCATCAAGAACGGTATATGGAGCAGAGAAGCCAAATGATTCTAGGCCGTACACCTTACCATTAGCACCAACTAACCCCTCTAAGTTTACTGGAAGTCCAGCTGTTAAACCAAAAACTTTTGCATTGCTAGGAATAACGCTCTCTTGATAATTTTTGCTTTGACTTCTAAAAAGACCTTCAGAAGGTACTGAAACAATTCTAACTTTAATGTTGTCTTTGCGAAGAAGTTCTGCACCAGCAACTAAAGTAGCAACTTCAGATCCAGAGGCCAAAAGGACTACATCAAATTTTTCATCTGATCCTGCAACAACATATCCTCCTTTTTGTACCAATGCATAGTCATTTCCTACAGGTAAGTTCTGGATGTTTTGTCTTGAAAGAACTAGCCCTGTTGGAGTTTCTTTGTTTTCCATAGCTAATCTCCAAGCTACAGTAGTCTCTTCTACATCGGCAGGCCTAAGAACTAGCATAGAGCTCTTACCACTGTGGTTCTTAAGCTTTTCCATTAAGCGGATTTGAGCTTCTTGTTCAACAGGCTCATGCGTTGGTCCGTCTTCACCTACACGGAATGCATCATGTGTCCAAATGAACTTTACAGGTTGTTCCATAAGTGCAGCCATGCGAATAGCTGGTTTCATATAGTCTGAAAAGACAAAGAATGTTGCACATGCAGCAACGACACCACCGTGAAGTGACATACCAATACATAAACAGGCCATGGTTAATTCCGAAACACCTGCTTGTAAGAAAGCCCCACTAAAGTCTCCTTTTTTGAATGCTTTAGTATGCTTTAAGAAACCATCTGTTTTATCTGAATTCGATAAATCTGCAGATGAGACTATCATATTCTCAACCGTTTGTGCTAGAGTAGATAAAACTGTTGCCGATCCTGCTCTTGTAGCCGCATTTGCTTTTTGCTCAATTTTATCCCACGCTATCTGTGGTAGCTTACCTGCAAAGAAATCGGTCATTTTTTGAGCTAGGGTTGGATTCTCCTTGGCCCATGTCTCTTTTTTCCTTTTACACTCTGCTACAATCTCTTTTAGCTCTTCAGCTCTTTTTTTATACAGCTCAGCAACTTCTGGAAAAATAACAAATGGATTCTTAGGATCACCACCTAAACCTTCTATTGTTTTTACATAGGCATCGCCTCCTAATGGAGAACCATGAGTTGAGCAGTTTGCCTCGTTGCTTGTACCATCAGCATGAAGTGCACCTTTTCCCATTATAGTTTTACCTATAATCAATGTTGGACGCTCAGCTTCCTCTTTAGCCTCAGTCAATGCTTCTCTAATTTCATCTGGGTTGTTACCGTTAATTGTTATAACCTTCCAGTTCCAAGCTTCATATTTTTTAGCTACATCTTCACTGGACACATCGTCTGTATCAGTAGATAGTTGAACGTCATTTGAATCGTAGAACATGATTAAGTTATCCAGTCCTAAGTGTCCTGCAATTCTTCCTGCTCCTTGAGAAATCTCTTCTTGGATACCCCCATCAGAGATATAAGCATAAATAGTTTGGTCCATAACTTTGCCAAATCTAGCTTTTAGGAATTTTGCAGCAATAGCAGCACCAACAGCAAAGGTGTGTCCTTGACCCAATGGGCCTGATGTGTTTTCTACTCCTCTTGCCAAATCAACTTCAGGGTGTCCAGGAGTTGGACTACCCCATTGACGGAACTGTTTAAGTTCATCAAGGGTATATTTCCCTGTTAATGCTAGTGTGGAATACAACATAGGAGACATATGTCCAGGATCTAAGAAAAAGCGGTCCCTGCTTTCCCAATATGGATTCTCTGGGTCATGGATTAAAAATTCTGAGTAGAGTACGTTGATGAAATCTGCACCTCCCATAGCGCCTCCTGGATGCCCAGAATTTGCTTTCTCAACCATAGAAGCAGCTAATATTCTGATGTTATCAGCTGCGCGATTCATTAGCTCGTTGTTATTCATAATTTTATGTATCTAGTTGTTCTTTATACAAAGATAGGTTTTTAAATGTGAATATCCATATTTTCTTATAGTAACTGCCTATAAATAAAACCTGGTATTTCTTTCTTTTATAGTCGTTATTCTTTTCTTTTGTTTCCTTTAATAACAAAAGAGAGGGAGTAAATGTTCTCCCTCTCTTTTTTATATGAATTTATGAGTGCTTTTAGCTAGCATAATTCTCTTGCACCTTCAGAAATATTAACCTCATATACCTTTAAATTCTTTTTGAATTTATCCAGATATGCCTTGGATGTTTCTTCAATGAAGGTATCGTGGTACTCCTCTTTTACTAAATTGAGGGTACAGCCACCAAAACCTCCTCCCATAACTCGTGATCCTGTTACTTTGTGAAGTTTAGCACAGTTGTTTAAAAAATCTAACTCTTCACAACTAACTTCGTAGAGCTCACTCATTCCTTTGTGAGTCTCATACATCTTTACCCCAACAGTTTCATAGTCGCCCTCTTCAAGAGCTTTACATACCTCTAAAACACGCTGTATCTCTTCAATTACATATTTAGCGCGTTTAAAGTCTTCTTTAGAGATTATCGTTGCAACTTCATTAAGCATTGCAAGATCTACATCTCGTAAGAAGTGAACTTGAGGATAGTCTCTTTGAATAGTTGCAACCACTCTTTCACAGCTTTCTCTCCGTTTGTTATAAGCCGAAGAGGCAAGCTCGTGTTTCACAACCGAGTCCAGTAGAACGAGCTTATAGCCCTTGGGTGAGAATGGGAAGTATTGATGCTCTAATGAGCGACAATCCAATCGAATTAAGTGTCCCTCTTTACCAAATAAAGAGGCAAACTGATCCATTATTCCACATTTAACACCACAATAATTATGTTCTGTAGCTTGTCCTATTTTAGCAAGAGTCAACAAGTCTAGCTTTTTCGCAAAGAATAGATCATTGATGGCATAGGCATAAACACTTTCAAGTGCGGCCGAGGATGACATTCCTGCTCCTAAAGGTACATCGCCCGAGAAGGCGGTGTCAAAACCTTGAACAGGAACATGATGTTTCATCATTTCCTTACAAACACCATAAATATACCTTGCCCAGCTTTTGGAAGGAAGATTCTCATCTTTTAAATCAAACTCTAGCGTTTGATCTAAATCAATAGCATAAGCTCGAACCTTTGTTGTTTGGTTAGGCTTGATTTCTGCTATCATTCCTTTATCTATTGCACCAGGAAATACAAAACCACCATTGTAATCTGTATGTTCTCCTATAAGGTTTATTCTGCCTGGAGCAGTATATAGAAAACCTCTAGTTTGATAGCAATTTTGAAAAGCTTCTCTGACCTTATTCTTATTCATTTTTCTGTCTCTTATTCAACAGGGATATCCTTGTTTACATTTTTGTATCCAATTGTAGCGTAGAATAATAGATAAACAGTACAAGCAACAACTAACCAGTAACTAGCCATGTATGAAGTAGCATCGGCTAAAGCACCTTGAATAAGTGGAAGAACACCACCACCACAAACAAGAGTCATAAAGATACCCGAAGCTGCTTCTGTATACTTTCCT